>JAFGTO010000157.1 GCA_016934095.1 Candidatus Glassiibacteriota bacterium | reverse complement strand
GTGCACCTGGCGAACGAGCCTTACGCGTGGCCCAACTCCCAGGACCTGGCCAACCTGGACGATGCCACCGTGCAGCAGGCTTGCGCTCCGTCCGTAGGTTTCGCGGACGTGGCCGATATCGTGTCCGGCGGCGATTTCGTTTTGCCGGAGACCCCGGGCCCTCCGCCGCTGACCATTATCCCCGGCGACCGCGAGGTGGTCATTACCTGGAGCGACGTCAACGTCCACACCCCGGACCAGTACTATTACTTCCTGCAGGACAACCCGGAGCTGGACCCGAACGGCCTCTACCGGGAGTATGACTTTGAGGGGTACGAGTTGTGGCGCAGCTATGTAGGGCCCAACGACTCCCACTCGGAGATGGTCTTCAAGTGCAGCATCTCCGACGGCGACCTGACCTTCTTCTACAAGGACACCTGGGACCAGGACGACCCGCTGTACCGCCTGAGGAACGGCATGAAAGTCTGGTATGCCCTGGTGCCCTACGACCTCAATGTCGACCCGGCCACCGATACGGAATTCAGACTGCCGGCCGCCGGGAGCGGCAAGGTCTGGAACAGGTCCGGCTCCGGGCTGTACACGGTCGAGCCGCGGAGCAACGCCAGTGAGTTCAAGCCCGCCACCCTCGGCGGGATCACCTACGTGGGGCCGGCGACCACGGAGGCCAAGACTGTCGATCTCACCGGCGACGGCGACGGGATGCTGACCCAGGCGCCCGAGATCATGGTCCCCCTGGTTGAATTCTCGTTCACCGCGCTGAACAGCGAGCGGATCTCCCAGAACCGGACGGCTTACGTAGCCTGCATGGACCTGGATGTCGCCTGGTCAGGATGCAACTGGGCCAGGGGTGTGAGGGAGATGGCGCTGGTCGACGCCAACGGCACCCCGTATGTTGATCCCCTGCCTTACGAGACAGGAGATGGGGCAGACCTGGTCTTCACCAACTCCCCGGACGCCGACGGAGTCGACTACGCGGTTATGGTTACTCCCCAGGCCATTAGCTGGGATGTCTATTTCAACATGGATGTCGGCGGCTACGCCGGGGCGACTGTGGAGTCCCAGGCCACCACCTGTAACCCGGTAGGCAACATCGGCACCAGGCCGGGCATCGGCTCCTGGTTCCGCACCGGTGTCTGGGAGATAACCTGGAAGGCCGTGGGCGACGACATGAGCGTTGACGTAACAGACGTGACCCGCGGGTCTTCGGTGCCGTTCGGCCTCTACCAGGACGACAACGACAGGGTATCCTGGGGATTCATGCCCGCCGGCACTTCTTTCGACTTCTATGAACAGGTGAAAGCCGGCACTCCCAGGGCGGACCGCGAGCTGCAGATGCTGGATAAGATCCCGGCCTCCAACACGGACGAGTTCGCGCTCTGGATCAACGGTATCCCCTGGTTATTTTCGGACATAACCGCCATGCCGACTTCCGGCACGAAGATGACCCATACCATGTGCTTCGGCAACTGGAACGACGACATGACGGTGTTCACCCAGGTGCCTGACCCGCCCTGGCCGGGCGACAAATGGAAACTCGACATCAATGCCATGACCCTGGATCCGGAAGACATCAACCTGACCAAGATCATGGTGGTGCCCAATCCTTACCTGGCATCGTCCTGGCTGGACCTCTCTCCGGATTCACGCAGGATCGAGTTCGTCAATCTGCCCAGCCGCTGTACCATCCGGATCTATTCGCTGGGCGGGCACCTGGTCAACGTGCTCAACCACGTCGGCGCCAACCGCTTCGGCTGGGGCAACTACACCGACTATGACCGCATTGACACCAATAACAACCCCAAGGTGCTGACCGGGTACGACAACCACAGCGGGACAGAGCCCTGGAACTTGAGGAACCGTTTCGGCCAGACAGTGGCCAGCGGCTTGTACTTCTTCCACGTGACGGACTATACAGGAAAGACGCAGACCGGCAAGTTCTACATTATCAACTGAGCCTGGAAGGGCAGGTAATGGAATTTGACGGTAATGCATCATTTCCTCAGAGCAAAATTGGAGGTAGTTTATGTTAACGAAAACGGCCAAGCGTGCCATGTTAATCGTTTGCTTGCTCTTGTCGTTCGTCACCCTGCCGCTGCTGGGGCAGGGAGTAGCGCGGCAGGCGTACAGCGGTCTGGACAAGTATATGACCCAGGGAATCCCTGACGATGCTTCGTTTGTCGGGGTGAGGGCCGCCGAGTTCCTCGAGATACCGGTGGGCGCCAGGGGTATCGCCATGGGGAGCGCCTACTCGGCGGTAACCGACGATATCAGCTCCATCTGGTGGAACCCTGCGGGTCTCGGATTTCTTGAACAGACGGAGGTCATGCTCACCGTGGTGGATTACACCATGGACCTGACCTACAGCTACGTGGCGGGCGCCACGCCGATCGGCGACGGGAACGTGGTTGTCGGCGGATTTTTCGGGTACCTGGACGTCCCGGAAATGGAGATGACCTCGATAACCTCGCCAATGGGCACCGGGCGGACTTTCAACGCCTATGATTACCAGATGGGCGGCTCGTTTGCCTATACTTTCTCGGACCGCTTCATCGGCGGCCTCAACTTCAAGTATGTCCACCAGGACATGCTGGGCAATATCAGCGGAGACGCGTTCGCCTTCGATGCGGGAGCGATTTACCACTCCGAGCTGGGAGGCCGCCAGATCAAGTTCGCCTTTGCAATCCAGAACCTGGGTACCAATATCACCATGACAGGGCCAAACCTGCTTTATGAGATCGGCGCTGAGGACATGGATGGCAACATACCCAAGGGATACGGCGACTATTCCTTGAACCCGAATGCGACTTCCCGGCGGGCGACCCGCTGGGCCACCCGCCAGACCCACACCTACCGTCTGCCCACGGTGGTCAAGCTGGCGCTGGCCTACAACCTGATCACCACTGAGAAGGCCAACTGGCTGGCTACAGGGGAGATCTGGCGGACCAGCAACATCCCGCTGACCTATGCCAGCGGCACCGAGCTGAACTACAATTTCAGCCCGTACATGTCCGCTGCCCTGCGCCTGGGCTGGCTGATCCAGACCGATGAGTTCACCAAGAACGCAGACGATTTCGGATATGAATACATGGGCGACGATCCGACATTGCGCGGGTTCAGTATCGGCGGCGGTTTCATGAGAGAGGTAGCCGGCAAGCAAGTCTCTTTCAGCTATGCCTACCGCAACAAGGGACGGCTTACCGCCGACAACTTCTTCACCCTCAGCTTCGGGTTCTGATATCCCGAGCCATCGTAGATGATTGTACGATGGTACAAATCCCGGCCCCTTCCGAGGGGCCGGGATTTTTTTCGGTCCCTAGGTTTTTGCTGATGCAAGCTCCGAAATCTTTTCCCGTGGAAGGCCGCGGCCTTCCGGCAGATACTTTCCTCCGGCTCAAGAATATAACTTGACTGGCTTTCGGGAAATCAATAATATGAACCAGGCTTATTTTACATCAAAGACAGGAGAAACCGGTTCTTTTAAAACCAGGAAATATTACAAATCCCCCTTGTCTTCCCCTTTTGCCAAAAGGGGAGCTCTTTTTCCTGTTCAATAGCCTGCCTGTACATTTTTCTGGTCAGTTCCGTCATAACTGACCCCTGTTTCCAGGAGCCGCTCATGTCCGTACTGCCTGCCAGATCCTCGCAAGCTTCCTTGGCAGGAGTGGTCTTGCCTGTTTTGGCCTGTTTGGTCCTGGGGGCCTGTCTGCCCTTTTTCGGATGCAGCTCCAAAAGCCGGCAATTCGGCGACCTCCACCTGGTAGCCGCCCCGCAGGCACTCCTGCGCATGGAGTTGTCGCCCATCTTGAAGCAGGCACCGTCGATGTCCTGGTCGCGTATGCGGCAGCCGACCGTAGCAGTGGAGGGCCGGCGGGTGATCCATCTCACCAGGCTGGAAGAGGAGCCGGGAAGGTTCAGGCTGGAGGTCATGCCTTTCGGGGGAATCCAAGCTTCCGGCCGGTTCCGGCTCAGGGAAACGGGAGCGGATTCTTCCTCGATGGGGTTCTTCATCAGTACCGGCTCCGGCTACCTGGTAGTGGCGCTGCGCTGGACAAGGTCCGGGCCGGGCGGGGGCGCCTCAGGCCTGGTCGTGCAGGCGGTGGACCGGCAGGGTGTTGAGCAGGAGACCATAGGCTTTACCCCCCTGAAGCTTGCACAGGATGAGTGGGTCGAACTGGGGATCCGCAGTGAAAAGGAAGCGGTGGTCGCAACGGTTGCCGGCCGGGATTTCAGCACGCCGCTGGAGGGGCTTGCGGCGGACGATCCTGTCGACGTGGGGCTGGCTGTCGATCACGCGGAATACCTGGTCGATCAGCTAAGGGTAGGCACAGAGGAGATCGCGCCCCGCCGGTTCGAATCGATGGTTCTCCTGGCGACGCTCAAGGACCTCAGCGCGCAGTTTTTCAACCCGGACTTCAGGTTAGGCGACAACCCGCTGGCCGTAACGAAAGGGAATATCGGGGGCGAGTACCGCGACGCGCTGATGGCCGTGCCCAGGAGCCTCTTCGAGTTCACCGTGGAGGTGGGGCAAAGGACCGAGCTGGCTTTTGCCGTGGGCTGTTTCGAGTGGAACGAGGTACACGGCGACCGCCTCACCAGGTTCTCGGTGCAGGTAGTCGATGCCGGGGGGGCGGTACACGACGTATTTTCCCTGATACCGGGGAACACGGCTCATTACGGCGACTGGCGCGACTGCACGGTGGACCTCTCGGAGTTCCGGAACACCACAGCCACGCTGCGGTTCGCAACTGATGTCCCGGGAGGGACCGGCAACGAGAACTGGGACATTGCCTATTGGGGAGACCCGCGCCTGCGGCTGCCCGACCCGCCGCCCGTGGAGAAACTCAACGTGGTGCTGATTTCCCTGGACCAGCTCCGGCCAGATCACCTGCGCTGCTACGGTTATCCGCACCGCACCAGCCCGTTCATCGATTCGGTCGCGGCGCAGAGCGTGGTGTTCGAGAATGCTTTCAGCCACGCGCCCTGGACCCTTCCCTCGCACATGTCGCTGATGACCGGGCTGCCGGTGGGTTTCCACGGGGTCACCTCCCAGAAACACATCCCGCCTCCGGAGCTCCATACCCTGGCCGAATCATTTGCCGCTGCCGGCTACCGGACTGCCGGCTACACGGGCGATGCAGCGGTCGCAGGCTGGTACGGTTTCTTCCAGGGGTTCCAGCGCTACTTCGACGATGTTTTCCAGAAGGACAGGATCGACTGGACTGCCGAGATCATGAAGAGGACGGACAGTTGGCTGACCGAGGAGGGAGACCAGCCTTTCTTCCTTTTCTTTCACACCTATGAAACACACCCGCCGTACACGCACGCGCACCTGCTGCCTGACAGCCTGAAATCCATCGAGGTCCAACTCGGCTCGCGCAATGAAGCCGCCGGGGTAGGGCGCTACGATTCGGGGATCGACTACGTTGACTGGTATATGCGCGAGCTGTGGGCCGCTCTCGAGAGGACGGGGGCTTTGTCCCGCACCATCATCGCCCTCACCAGCGACCACGGCGCTGAGCTTTTCGACCGGTCGGACCATTTGATGACGCACCCGCATTCGCTCCACCGCGACGTGCTCCAGGTAATGCTCATCCTCAACGGGCCGGGTATTCCCAGGGGACTGCGAGCAGCGGAGGTGGTGGGCCTGGAGGATGTTGCCCCGACACTCCTGGAGCTGTGCGGCCTGCCGGTCCCCGAAAGCATGAGGGGCCGCTCGCTGATACCGCTGATGCACGGCGAAAAAGCGGAGCCCAGGACCGTATTCAGCGTGTATGGAAATGACGATGTCCTGGAGCCCAGGTCGGTGGTTTTCAAGGAGCACCACCTGATCCTGCACATGGAGAAGTACAAGGAGAACGCGGTGCGGGCCGGGCTGCCGGAGGCGGTCTTGCTGGCGGATGAGGAGCCGGTGCAGTTGTATAATTATCTCGCCGACCCCAACGAGATGCACAACCTGGCAAAGGAGCTTCCAGCCAAGGTGGTGGAATTAAACCGGATGTTCGAGCGGCACCGTGAACAGGTATCCGCCGCAAACGTGCAGGCGGGAAGGCAATTCAACAGGATGGATGATGAAACGCTGCGCCAGCTAAGGGCGCTGGGTTATGTCAATTGATCTTGCTTTGGGGCAGACTTAAATCTTCGCCCGAAGGCGATGATCTATTCTCTCATTTCCTGGTAATAAATTAAGTTACAATCTTTATATAATGTAAAATATTAAAGGGTGTATCATCCGGCCGCTGTGTCTGTTACCCCAGCCAGGCGGCCTTTTTTCTGCCGCTGGGCATAGCTGCAGGCCAGGATGACAAACAGGCCGAACAAAGTGATCAGGGTCCCGATCGACAGGTTGATTATCCTGCCTGTCAGGTCCAGGTCAAGAAAGAAGAGGGTCATGACCGCCAGGCCCATGCCGACAGTAGTCCAGCCGGTGACCCGGTAGCTGCCCACATCGGTATATTCGGTATCCCCGACCTCTTCACTGGCTACAGGCGTGCCGACCTTGGCGAAAAAGCTGTCAAGGGCCTGCTTGTATTTCCCCCTGGCCGTGATAAAAAGTCCCGGCAGAAAGTAGATCAGGGTGCTTATGCCCCCGATTGCGAATATCTGCTGGGTGTAAGTTATCTCCTTGCCCAGCAGGAGGTAGCCGATGCCGATAGCCAGACCCGTCCCGTACGAGGCCAGGCCGGCCCAGCGCGGGGTCCTCCTGTAGAACAACCCGCAGACGATCGGCACTCCGGCAGGTACGATGACCACTCCGCCGATAGTCATCATCAGCAGGAATACCCCGCCTTTGACCTCGGCCTGTATGATAGCGGCGATGATCACCAGTGCGCCGAGAACCAGAGTTACCACGCGGCCGATAAGCAGCAGGGTCTTTTTGCTGGCGCCCTTCCAGAAGATCTGCCGGATAATGTCATCCGTAATTACCGCGGCGTAGTTGTTGAAAGAGGAGCTCAGCGAGCTCATGGTAGCGGCCAGCATTGCAGAAAGCATGATACCCATGCCTCCGACAGGCAGGAATTTCATGCAGAACGCCACGTAGGCGGCTTCCTGGGGTGCATTCAACCCCATCGTGATACTGCTTAGGTCGAGGCCCAGGATCCTGGTGATAATCGGCGGAGTGAGCCAGATTACCGGTGCCACGATAAGCAGCACCATGGTGAGCAGTGCTACTTTCCTTGCCTCTTTTTCGTTCTTGACCGAGAAGAAGCGCTGGGCTGCAGGCCCGCTGCTCATCGCGAAAAACATCATTACCATGTAGGCCAGCAGGTAAAACCAGTCAAATTCCTGGGTTTGGATCTTCCAGAAGCCCTCGGGCGCTCCACTGACCAGCAGCGAGATGTCGCCCAGCTCGTAAAGCCCCAGGCCCAGTACCACCAGGGCGCAGGGGAACAGGACCATGAACTGGAGGGTGTCGGTAACCACCACGGCCCACAGGCCGCCGATCAGGCAGTAAAGCGCGATTACCAGCCCGCAGACCGCTATTGTCGGGGCCAGGGGAGTGCCGATGGCCACCGAGACGAACTTGCCCAGCGCCAGCAGGAACACCCCGCCCTGCACGATCGCCACTCCTAGATGTGTCCAGGAATAAAGCTGGTTGGTAGACACCCCGTAGCGCTCACTGAGGTAAGACATCGAGGTGCTGGATCGTGTCCTGCGCCAGCGTGCGGCGAGAAACCAGACCGCCGGGATCATCACTATGCCGTTGCAGAGGTACATCAGCAGGGCCACGCTGGGAGCGCGGTAGGCCAGGCCAGCCCCGCCGGTAAAGGTGTAAACGCTGAAAGAAGTCATGAACATGGAAAACCCGGACAGCCACCAGGGCATCTTGTTGCCGCTCTTGAAAAAATCACTGTCGCTCTTGTTGAAACGGGACAGGACCACTCCGATAGTAACCATCAACAGCATGTAGATGGCGACAATATAAAGGTCGATTCTCGAAGCCAGGGCCATGGTCATTTCCCTTTCTTTGTACCTTTGCTTAAAGTACACTAAGGTTGTCTAGCCGGAACGAGAGGGTATGCACGAATTATGTCGCTGGATCTGTCTTCAACCGGGTTACAGCGGGCGGATACCGCAGGGGCCGGCCGCGGGGGCTGTCCTTGCAAGCCTGAAATATTAGCTGAGGCTGCCTTCCGCAGCCGAACGACCAGCCGCTTTTGCCGGCTTCACGCTTATCGACCGCAGGTCTATTGGTTTTGAATCCAAACTAATAAGTTGAAAGATAAGCCTGGATGACTGTTTGTCAAGGAAGTTGTCCGGCCTGTCAAGCCCGCAGGAAGCTTACCAGGGGCCGGTCCGGAAAAATGCCTGGCCGCAGCGCCGCTACCTGTTTAAATTACCGGTCCAGGGAGGTTATCGGCGTTGAGAGTTTTTCTATCGACCTTCGGCTGCAAGACTAACCAGTATGACACCGCCCTGCTGGGCCAGGCCCTGGCTGGGTACGGCTTCGAGGTCGCCGGGGAACCTGGGGCAGCCGACTGGGTGGTGGTCAATACCTGTGCGGTTACCGGACGCAGCGAGGAAAAGGCTCGGCAGTGGGTGAGGAAAATAGGACGGGAGCACCCGGGGGTGTCGATTGCAGTAGTGGGCTGCTCGGTGGAGGTAAGTGCCGGGCGCTTCAGCGGCTTGCCGGGAGTGCGCCTGCTCCTCGGCACCGAGGAAAAGTTCAGACTTGGTAAGCTCCTGGCCGACCTTGAAAGCGGTGCCCTCGAACTCAGCCACCGGGACATCATCCGGCTCAGCGGCGAGGTGCGAAAGACAGAGAAATACCCCGGACAGCCGGTGTTGAAGGCCTATCCCGGCCGCTCGCGTGCCTTTGTCAAGATCCAGGACGGCTGCAGCCAGCGCTGCGCTTACTGCATAGTCCCGTTCACCCGCGGACCGAGCCGCAGCCGGCCGGCCGGGCAGGTGCTCGAGGAGGTACGGTCGCTCGAGGCGGCAGGCCACCTGGAAACCGTGCTCAGCGGCATACACATCGGCCGCTACGGCAGGGACCTGCCGGGGGGTGTCAGCCTCGCCGGACTGGTCGCAAGCCTGCTGAAAGGGACTGAAAAAGTCCGCTTCCGCCTGAGCTCGGTCGAAGCGGCCGAGCTCGAGCCGGAGCTGGCAAGCCTGCTGGAGCGCGAGGAAAGGCTCTGCCGCCACCTTCACGTACCACTGCAGCACGGGGCCCGGTCGGTGCTGAAAAGGATGGGCCGGCACTACAGCCCGGGGGAATATCTCGAGGCGGTAGGCCCGCTGGTCGAGAGGATCCCGGGCCTCGGCCTGGGCACCGACCTGATCGTGGGGTTCCCCGGGGAGACGGAAGACGAGTTCCGGGAGTGTGTAAACTTTGTCGAGGGTATCCCGTTTACCTACCTGCACGTCTTCCCGTTCTCGCCCCGTCCAGGCACCCCGGCCGCCGGAATGGGGGAGGCCCCTCCCCGGCGGGTGGTCAGGGAGCGGGTGAAAGTGCTGCGGGAGGTTTCCGCGCGGAAGAATGCCTCTTTCCTGGCTTCGCTGGCCGGCAGAGAGGTCCCGGTGCTGCCTGAGAAGCCTTTTTCGGCGGAGATATCATCCTGCCGGGCCGATAACTACGCCAGGGTATACCACCGGGGAAAGCCCGCGGAAGCTTGCATTTACCGGGTACGGGTAGAGCGTACCTGGCGGGACGGGGTCTGGGCTCAGAGGCTCCCGGCTCAAACCGGGAAAAGCGAATGATTTGACGGGGTGAGGGTTTGACAGGTCCCAAAACATACTATCTCGAGTCTTACGGCTGCCAGATGAATTTCAGCGACTCCGAGCTGATCGAGACCCTGCTCTCGGAGCAGGGTCTGGGGCGGGCTGCCGGCGAGAGCGAGGCCGACCTGATCCTGATCAATACCTGCAGCGTGCGCGCTCATGCCGAGCAGCGGGTGATGGGCCGCCTGAGGGCGTTGAAAAAACTCAAGGACCGGCGGCCGGAAATCCTGCTAGGGGTCTGCGGCTGCATGGCCCAGCGGATGGGAGAAGACCTGCTGAGAGAGTTGCCCTGGGTGGACCTGGTGGTGGGCCCGGACAGCTACCGCAGGCTGCCCGGCCTGGTCAGCCGGGCGGGCCGGGACAACCCGGTGCAGGCCGCGGAGCTGGTCCTGGACAGGGCTGAGACCTACCACGGCATCCTCCCCAGGCGCAGGGATGAAGTCAGCGCCTGGGTGCCGATCACCCGCGGCTGCGATAATTTCTGCTCCTACTGTATTGTCCCTTACGTGCGGGGCCGGGAGCGCTCGCTGGAACCGGAAGCGGTCGAGCGCCAGGTGGCCCTGGCAGTAGAGGGCGGTGCCCGGGAGGTGGTGCTCCTCGGCCAGAATGTCAACTCCTACCGCTCAGGACCGACCGGTTTCGCCGGCCTGCTGCGCCGCCTGGAAAGTGTGCCGGGCCTGGCCCGGGTCCGCTTCCTCACAAGCCATCCCCGGGACCTGAGCGATGAGATAGTCGAAGCCATGGCCGGGTGCGGCAAGGTCTGCGAGCACCTGCACCTGCCGGTGCAGTCCGGCTCGGACCGCGTGCTCGAAGCCATGAACCGCGGCTATACACGCGATTACTACCTTGACCGCGTGCGCCTGCTGCGCAGCCGTGTCCCGGGCCTGAGCCTGACCACAGATATCCTGGTCGGTTTCCCGGGCGAGACCGCGGAGGATTTCGGACGGACTGTGTCGCTGATGAAGCAGGTGTGTTTCGATTACGCCTACACTTTCAGGTATTCTCCCAGGCCAGGGACCGCAGCGGCGGGGCTGGAGGACTCGGTCCCGGAGCAGGAGAAGAAACGGCGCCTGCAGCAGGTGATCGACCTGCAGCTGGCCCATACCCGGGCCGCGCTCGACAGCATGGTGGGAGCAGAGGTGGAAGCTATGGTGGTCAAACCCGCCAGGAGCGGCCAGGGGAAGTACCTGGCCAGGACCCGCGGCCATTTCAGCGTTATCCTGCCCGCGGAAAGCTCGCAGGTGGGCAGGGTGGTCAGGACCGTGGTTACCGCCCACACCGGGATGAGCCTGGTTGCCGGGGCCGGGTGTGACACCTGATTTGCGAGTGTAGGTTAAAGCACGGGTTTTTCTCTGAGATCACGGAAAAAGTCCCTCATCAGCCCTGAGCATTCCGCTTCCAGCACCCCGGCAGCCACCTCCGGCCGGTGGTTCAGCCGTTTTTCCCGGACGATGTCGAGGATGCTGCCGCATCCGCCGAACTTGGGCTCGGCGGCTCCGTAGACCAGCCTGCCGACCCTGGCCAGCACCAGTGCGCCGGCGCACATGATACAGGGCTCGAGGGTGGCATACAGGGTACATTGCTCGAAATACCAATGTCCGAGGCGTCCGGCGGCCTGTCGCATGGCGATCATCTCGGCATGGGCCGTGGAATCCTGCAGCCGCCGGGTCAGGTTGCAGCCGGCGCCGATCACCCGGTTGTCCAGCACCATGACTGCGCCTACCGGCACTTCATCATGCAGTGCGGCCAGGCGGGCCTGCTCCAGGGCCAGCCTCATGAAGCTTTCATCCGCGTGCGGGGAGTGACTCACCGTTCTGGCCTTTCCTGTGGGGTGCGACGTGAAGTTACGGCAGCGGCGGTTCAGTCAGGATCCAAGATATATGCCCGCGGCCCAGGCTGCAAGACTTGAATTGGCCGGCGAGTGCATTCCCCGCAGCTTGCTGTGGTGAGTCTTCAAACTCCGCCCTAATTAAGCTGTTTTTCTTCTTTACAGGCTGGGGGAAAAAAGTTAATATTATGACCATCGTTCAGCCTTGGAAACAATTCAGGAAAATAACGGGGCAGTAGCTCAGTTGGGAGAGCGCATCCCTCGCACGGATGAGGCCGTCGGTTCGACTCCGATCTGCTCCACCAGATATATGAAGATTCTCCTTGAGCAAGCTCAAGGAGAATCTTCGTTTGTTGAAGTTTTCCTGATTCCAGCCATTATATATCAAGGGTTATCTGGTATTACCTCTCGTTGTTTATTCTCAAAGGCTATTTCAGCAGAACCATCTTGCGTGTCCGCACGAAATTTCCGGCTTTCATCCTGTACAGGTAAACTCCACTGGCAATCTGGCGACCCGCGTCATCCATCCCGTCCCAGAAAACTGTATAATTGCCGGCCTCTTTTATCTCATCTACCAGCACTCGCACTAAGCGGCCTCGCAAGTTGAAAACTCTGAGATTGACCTGCCCAGAAAATACCTCCGGAACGCTGTAGCTGATAGCGGTTGCCGGGTTGAACGGATTCGGGCTGTTCTGCTCCAGGGTGAATTTTTTAGGCAGACTTGCCTGACTGGTATTTCCATCTAGCGCAAGTCGGAAAATTGCTTCCTCGTCCGGTGTAAGATCCAATTGGCCCATGATTCCTTTAAGGTATTCCATCTCGTTCAAAGTCAAGTCTTCAATCCTGGCGACCGATAGATAATTCTCAGTTGAAGACAACAGAGCGGCGGCGTCCGTGCAGGTGCCTTCCCGCATGGCCCTGAGCATAGCAATGATATCAACTATATCAGTTTTACCATCTTTGTTGAAATCAAAATTCAAATCGCCGGGATGTCCATACTGGTAGAGTATGAGTGTAATCAGGTCCGAGATATTTATTTTCCCGTCTTCATTAAAATCGCATTTCATTACAATTGGGATTAAAATACCTGCACCGGTCAGCTCGAACATCACCGTAGAATCATTATTCAACCTAAACTGAGCGATTTGCTCACAAAGGATTCTTTTTCAGCTGTAAAACACACGTTTTGACCTGTTGCTGTTTTCTTCAGGAGCG
>JAFGTO010000156.1 GCA_016934095.1 Candidatus Glassiibacteriota bacterium | reverse complement strand
GAAGCTCAGGCCGTGGAAAAGGCTGCCGAGCCCGAGGCGGGAGAGGAAGCCGGGGAAGAAGCTCAGGCCGTGGAAAAGGCTGCCGAGCCCGAGGCGGGAGAGGAAGCCGGGGAAGAAGCTCAGGCCGGGGAGAAGGCTGCCGAGCCCGAGGCGGAAGAGGAAGCCGGTGAGGAAGCTCAGGCAGAGGAGAAGGCTGCCGAGCCGGAGGCGGAAGAGGAAGCCGGTGAGGAAGCTCCGGCAGAAGAGAAGGCTACCGAGCCGGAAACCGCTGAGAAGGCCGGGAAGAAAAAGGCCAGGGCCAAAAAAACCTCTGCCGATAAAACCGGAGAAGAGAGCGAGGAAAAGCAGGAGGAAGGTGAGGCGCAGGATCAGCCTCCGGCGTGATTAGACGGCCTTATATTTTTCGGTAATCATTTTAAAAGGTGCGCAAAAGCAGTCTGCGCACCTTTTTCCTTGCGGGGAGGCACCTTGCGGCCACCCCGGAAAAAGAGTTTATCGTTGATCTCGGCGGATCTATTTAGTATTTTGTATTTCCGATCAGTCCCGGTACTACTCTGCAGTAAGCGCTAATGTCAAACATCGACCTGTCGAGCGGCAAACCAGGGGAACGATGAGATTAATCCTTGTGTTTTCCTCCTTGTTGTTATTGACAGCATGCGCCGGAGAGTTCGAGCGCACCTCAACCCCGGCTGCCGGCCTGCCTGATGAGTCTGCCTGGCGAATGCTGCGGCGGGGACTGGCAAGTTTTTCAGCGGGAGATTATCCGGCCTCGCAGGCGTCATTCGACAAAGTCCTGGAGGCAGCCTCTCCCGGCGACAGCCAGCTCGTGTTCCTGGGGGTCTACTATGGTGTACGCACCCGGCTGATGGACGGGAGGCAGGCTTCCGCCGATTCGCTGTACGACAACTGGCGACGCTCCCTGCCCGGTGGCCAGACGGACGAGGTCGAGCTGGTGCTGGGCAGGATCAGGCTGCAGCCGGGCTTGGCCGAGCTTGCCGGGAAAGAGCCCAAAGCCCGGACCATCGGGGTCATCCTGCCGTTGAGCGGGCAGTTCTCTGAGTTCGGCCAAGCGATCCTCGAGGGGATCAAACTGGCTGTGGAAAAGTACAATGACGACCGTCCGCCGGAAAACCAGGCCGGGCTCAGGGTGGTCGATGACGTTTCAGACCAGATCAAAGCAGCCTCCCTGGGTCGCGAGCTGGCTTCCGACAGCTCGATTGTCGCACTAATAGGCTCCTACAGCGATGAGACATCCATGGCTATTTCCCTGGTAGCCTCGGCCCAGGGAATACCGCTGGTCTGTCCGACAGCCAGTGCTCCCGGCCTGGACCACCTGGGCCCGATGGTCCATATAATCAACCGTACCGACCCTCACCTGGCTGCCACTCTGGCCGAATTCGCCGTGGACAAGCTCGGGTTTCAGACTTTCGCCGTGCTGGCCCCTGATGATGAATACGGTATGCTCCTGACCGACACTTTCGCCGATGCGCTCAGGCAGCGGGGCGCAGCTTTAGTTTCCCTCCAGCGCTACGGTGAAGAGATCACCAATTTTGAGAACCCGATGAACCTGCTGCGCCGCTATTTGCCGGATGCAGTTTATCTGCCCGTGCATTCGAGCGAAATAACCCAGGTCGCAGCCCAGGTCTATTATTACGGTCTCGACCAGGTAAACCTGCTGGGGACCGAACTCTGGAATAACGAGCGGGTGATCAGGATGGGCGGCGAGTACGTGGACGGAGCGATATTTGCAGCGCCTTTCTTCCAGGAAAGCGCAGACTTGCGCTGGAGTGAATTCAAGGACAGTTACGAATCGACCTACCGGCGCCCGGTGAACCGTTTTTCCGCCCTGGGTTTCGATTCCGCCGAGTTGATCCTAGAGGCCGCATCCGAGCTGCCGGCAGGCCGTCGCCTGCTGGCGGAGAAGCTGAACTCCACCGAGAGACACCAGGGAGCGATGGGAGTATACACGGTCGAGCCGAACGGTCTGATCAAGCGGGATGCTTTTATGCTGCAGATTTCAGGCGGAACGATCGTTCCGGCGCAAATCCCGGAAGTACCGCAGGACAGCCTCGAAGATCCGCAGCCGCTGGAATCGCCGGCAGGGCCCCCTCCCAGCCCAGGCCCTTGACAGCCACCCCGGAGGCCGGACTTGGAGAATGATACCATCTATCTGACCTTGTTGATCCCGGCCTACAATGAAGAAAAACGGATCGCCGGGACCCTGGAAGGGATGATCGACTATTTTAAGGACAAGGACTTCCAGGCTGAGATCCTGGTGGTGGATGACGGCAGTACCGACGGCACCAGGCGGGTCGTAGAGTCTTACCAGGGAAAAGAAGTACCGGTCCGGCTTAGCGGTTACGAACAGAACCAGGGCAAGGGTTTTGCCATAAAAACAGGCATGTTCCAGGCCCGTGGAACCTACGTGCTTTTTGCGGATGCGGATATGAGCACCCCGATCGGGATGTTCGAGCGTTTCGAGCCCCTGCTGGCCGAGGGCGCAGACGTGGTGATCGGCACCCGTAAAACCGGCCACGCCTATGTCGGCAAACACCAGCCGCTGCTTCGCGAAAGCATGGGGAAAGTATTTACCTGGCTCAGCAACAGGATACTCGGCATCCGGGTAAGCGACTTTACCTGCGGTTTCAAGTGCTTTCACCGGCGGACCATCGAACCGGTTTTCGGCTCGCAGAGGATATACGGCTGGAGCTATGACACCGAGATACTCTTCATCGCAGGCGTCAAGGGGTTCAGCATCCGCGAGGTGCCGGTACACTGGTTCAACGATGAGGCCACCCGGGTCAAGCTCTGGAAAAACGTTTTTTCCTGTCTGAGTGAACTCTTCGAAATCTGGAACAACAACCGCAAAGGTCTTTACGTGTAGTGAGCGCATCTCCTTCATCCAGGGCCCACCGTAGAAAAAAGCCGGCCACTGCGGATCCACCCTCCCGGTCAAGTTCCTTGCTTACCAAGGCTTCCCCCGCTTTGCCCGCAGTACTGCTGGCTTTGCTCACCCTGGTTTTTTTCTGGACTATTATCAATCATTTCGCCGGCAAGAGTTACTGGCTGTGGGAGGATTTCCTCTACCAGAACTACCCTTACCGCGTTTTCGCCGCCACCAGCCTGGCCCGCGGGAGTTTCCCCTTCTGGAACCCTTACGTGTTCGGCGGCATTCCCTTTTTCGCCGACATCCAGACAGCGGTTCTCTACCCCTTCAACCTGCTCCTGACAGTTTTTGCCGACAGCGAGAGCCTGAGTCCCTACCTGGTAGAGCTGACAGTGGTGCTGCATTACTTCCTGGCCGCCATGTTTACCTACCGCTTCCTGAAACTCCACCGGCTGGAGACCGAAGCGGCCCTGCTGGGTGCGGTTACTTTCGCTTTCAGCGGTTTTATGGCCACCCACGCGATCCACACCAATTTTATCAGCGTGTTTGTCTGGCTGCCCCTGATCCTCGAGCTTTTCGAGCGTATGCTCTCTACCGGGAAATTGCGCTACACCCTGCTTTGTGCCGGGGTGCTGGCCCTGAGCACCATGGGCGGGTACCCCCAGTACAGCCTTTATATCAACTACGTGCTGGTGCTGTACTGGCTGGTTTATGAGTTGGCCCGATACCGGGAGCACGGCTTCTCGGCGGCCGCTGCCGGGTGGCACTTGGCCCTGCTTGCCTTCATCTGCCTGGCGGGGGTGGGGTTCAATGCCGCCGGTTACCTGTCGGCG
>JAFGTO010000155.1 GCA_016934095.1 Candidatus Glassiibacteriota bacterium | reverse complement strand
TCCCTGCGAAGCGGCATCGAGACCGCCAGGCCCTCCGGGAAATTCTGCAGGCCGATGCCGATCGCCAGGGCGATCCCGCCGAGCACCATTTCTTTGGCCATCGCCGGGTCGGCGGCGTGCGCCGTGGCTCCGAAAGCCACGCCCACTGCCAGCCCCTCCGGGATGTTGTGCAGGGTGATCGCCATTACCAGCAGGACACTGCGCCTCCAGGAAGTCTTGATACCCTCCGCCTCGGAGATGTCCAGCCCCAGGTGAAGGTGGGGCAGCACCCTGTCGATCAGATAGAGGAAAAGGCCCCCGACCAGGAAGCCGATAGCGGCCGGCTTCCAGTCGCCGTCGGACATCTCAATCGCCGGGGCAAGCAGCGACCAGTAGCTGGCCGCGATCATCACCCCCGCAGCCAGGCCCAGCAGGCCATCCATGACTTTCTGGTTGTAACTCCTGGTGAAAAACACCAGCGAGGACCCTGCCGCAGTGACAAAGCAGGTGAACAGCGTCCCGATCAATGCCTGGACGACAGGAGAATACTGCTGAAAGAATTCGAGGAGCTGGTTTTCCACGGACTCATGCTCCCTGCCGAGGGGTCAATAAAGCATTTTTAATTGTTCATCTTCGCCCGCTGAACGGTGCGGCAGGCCGCGGGGAATGCTCACTCGGTTCAGCTCACCGGGGAGACCGGCTCCCTTGATCGCCCTGCGCCAACCCGGTCCGGCTGCAATTACTCCCGGATATGATAGTCGGAAAATAAACTTAAATCAAGGAATAAACTTCACGGTTCCAGCCACCGGCGAAGAAAAAGGTTGCTTCGACAGGCAAAGCAAAACATTTTCAGATACCGGAATATTTTGTCTTAATAAACTTTATAACCGCCGGCGCGGAAAGGCCGGACAAACATCAACCAGGGAGCGTTGTCATGAGGAGCTTTGTTCGGGTGCAGGGCGGCCTGGCTGCCCTGCTGGTCTTTTGCTTTACCCACAGTGATTCGTTCGGCTTTGTCAACGACCTGAGGGCCAGGGGTTACTCGCTGATCCCGGCCCCGCAGCGGATCGAGCTGCGGCAGGGGGATTTCGAGGTCGACCGGACCTGGGGCATCGATTCACGCGCGGGCGGCAGCCGGGCGGCGGAGAGTCTGCGACGTGGCGCGGCCGGGCTGCACGGGCTGGATTTCAGCGGCACCGGCGCTGCAAAGGTAGTGCTCGAGGTGGTGCCGGGCACGGTGAAAGGGTCGGAAGACCCGGCCCTTAACGGGCAGGGCTACAGGCTGGCCATGGGCCCGGAGGGGATCTCCATCAAGGGTAACAGCGACCAGGGCCTTTTCTACGGGGTGCAGAGCCTGCTGCAGCTCATGCGCAGGACCGCCCCCGGCAGGTGCACTCTGCCCGGGGGTACGATCATCGACTGGCCGGACCTGGAGCTGCGCTTCATCCACTGGGACACCAAGCACCACCAGGACAGGCCGGAGACCCTGAAACGCTATCTCGACCAGGCGGCCTTTTTCAAGGTGAATGCGATCGGTTTCGAGATCGAGGACAAGTACGAATACCCGCGGCACCCGGTGATAGGGGCGCCGGGGGCTTTCACCAGGGCAGAGATGCAGGAGCTGACCGCCTATGCACTGGAGCGCTTCATCCAGCTCGTGCCGGTGGTGCAGGCCCCGGCCCACCTGGCTTACGTGCTCAAGCACCCGGAATTCGCACACCTGCGGGCGGACGGCAGCAACTACCAGGCCTGCATGTGCGATGAGGAGGCGATCGCCCTGATCCTCGACATGTACCAGGACATGATCGATGCCACCCCGGGGGTGAAATATTTCCACGTGTCCACTGATGAGGTCTACTACGCCGGAACCTGCGAGAAGTGCCGGAAGAAGAGGCCTTACAACGTCGAGAACCGCAGCCGGACCTGGGCGGAATACGCCAGCCGGGTGCACGCCTGGCTGGCCGAGCGGGGAAGGCGCATGCTGGCCTGGGTCGAGTACCCGCTGCTGGGTAAGGACATCCCCATGCTGGCCCCGGACATAATCAACGGGATCATGGGCAGGGAACCGGAATACCTGGCCTTTCAGAAGAAGATCGGCATGAGGCAGCTTGCCTACAGCTCGATGCAGGGGGCGGAGCTGCTGTTCCCCAACTTCTTTTCCACCACCTACCGCGGCAGGAGCACCTCCGGCAGGCTGCAGGATGCGATGAACACTGTCCCGGCCGGCCTGGCCGCAGGAGCGGACCCGATCGGCACTTTCGCCGCGGCCTGGGATGACTCCGGCCTGCACGATGAGACTTTCTGGCTGGGCTGGGCCACTGTTACCCAGTACGGCTGGACCGTGGGCAAGCCGGCCCTGGACCAGAGCGTGGCGGATTTCATGGATGTATTCTACGGCCCGGACAGCCCGGACATGGTCGAAGTGTACCGGCTGCTGATCGAGGGGGCCAGGTTCTACGAAGACCTCTGGGACCAGGTGGTCTCGAAAGAACGGGGGCCGGGTTACGGCAACTCCCGCGGCAAGGGGATCGGCACCACCCGCCACGACCTGACACTCGACACCCCGGCCCTGCCCGGGCCGGGCAGCCTGGAGCTCGAGCGCTCGTTCAGCGCCAGGTACCGCGAGAAGCTCGACCGGGCCGCGGCTATCGAGCCGGGCAACGAGCGTCTGGTCCAGCTCTTGAACCGCAACCTCTCGAGGGTCAGCCGCAACCGCTACAACCTGGAGGCCCTGCTCTCGATAGCCTACCTGGAGAAGTACGCCATCCATACGGCGCTGGCCCTGGAGAGGGTCGAGGACTACCTGGCCCGGGCCGCGGAGCGGGCTGCCGGGAACGAGCCTGCGGCTGCGGTGGCCGCCCTGGTGGAAGCCTACAACCTGGCTGGCCAGGTGCTGGAGAAGGGGAAGTGGGTGATGGATGAGCTGACCCGGGTCTGGGAGAAAAGCCGCTACGAGAAATGCCGCAGCGTGGGCGGCAGGAATTTCGTGCACGTGCTGGATGACGTCAAGGACCATTTCGCCGACCGGCGCCCGGGCCTGGATTACATGAGCGCTCCTTTCCAGCGGATGGACCTGGAGGGCTGGCGGGTCAAGCTCGGTGAGCGGCTCAGGGAGTACGCCGCAGCCAACAATGTCCCGGTCGAGGGAATGAAAGAGGCCCGCCTGGAGGACTAGGCGTTTCTTTTGCATAAAAATTGAAAGGGCCGCGTACCGGTGTTAACGGGCGCGGCCCTTTCAGCCTTGATTACTTATAACGCTCGAACCTGACGTTCGACAAAACTGACGATGTTGCGCAAAAGACGGCGCAAGTCTTCGGCTGACGCAAAGCACGAGCTGGGTTAAGAGGTAGATCCTGTGTTCCTTATCTGCGGGCGGGGCTGTGAAGATGCCCGGCTTACACACCTCGTCCGCTACGCGGACACCCCTCTCAAGAGGGCACTTTTTCATCCGTGCCCGGAGCTATGAGGCAACCCAGCAATGGGCATGGCACGCCATGCCCCTACATTCCACGTTGCAGGGCCTCTATGCCCTTATTACTTTGTACTTGCCAGGTGCGTGGTCAAAGATGTAAAAACATTGTATTCTGCCGTAGGGGCGAGGCATGCTGCCTCGCCCTGGGCCCCGGGAATCCCCGCCTCAGAACAGCTCGAAGAAACTCACCCTGCCATCCACCTCGACCCACAGCCCGGGGTCCATCTCATCCGGCGAGATCTTCACTTCCGGGGCCTGCAGGGCCTCATCCCTGGCTGCGTCATTATAAAAAATCACCAGGGTTTTCGGGGGCACCGGAGCGCTGCTGGTCCACCGGGGGAATGCGCCCGTGCCGCCGAACAGGTGGCTGTGGTTCCAGCCCTGGCGGGGGGCCACCTCGACCATCTCCAGCCTGCCTGCCGGGCCCTCGAGGATTTTCAGCAGGCTCTCGTAAGGCCGGGCCGAGACCCGGACAGCCCGGCTGTCGCTGTCTGCAGCCTGCGCCGCTTTCGCGCCGTGGGGCACGGCGATACCATAGCCGCCCACCCTGATATAAAGCGGCTCAGGGTAATCGTGGTACACCCCGTGGACCTCGCCATCCCCCAGGATCAGGGTATTGGTATAGACCCGGGCTTCTTTGCCCGCACCCAGGTCCGCCGAGTAAACACTGGTGTTGTGGTATAGGCTGAGGAACCCCGGGGCGGGCTGGTGGCGGTAGCCCCAGGTCCTGCCGTCCAGAGACACCCCTGAGCGCCCGGCGGCCAGCTCCACAGACTTGCCCGTGCCGGTGCCGATAAAGCCCAGGGCCGAGGAGTAGGCGTGCTGGTAGTACTTGTTGCCGGTGTCCCACTCGGGCCGGTAGTAGCGCGGGCTGCCCACCGGGTAGAGCCGGGCCTCGCCGCGCCGGCTGTTGGTGCGCAGCACGAGCTGGGCGCCGGGGACCACTCTCACCCGGTCCAGGTTGTCCGCCGGCATCGGCTGCTCGGTCTCTGTCCAGAACGGGTGGTCGGCGGCCAGCAGCAGAGGGCTGAACCCCACCGAGGCCCAGTAGGGCGCGCCGCGGTGCAGGTAGTCCTCGCCGACCATGGCGTTCGGCCCGTGCCAGCCCACCTGCAGCAGGCCGTTGGCGCTCATTGCCCCTTTCTCCCAGAAGTGTTTCAGGCAGGCCGAGGCGATCCTCCTCTCCATGCCCGGGGGCAGGGTGCCCAGGCCCGCGGCCTCGGCATAGCCTAACGGGCAGACTGCGGCCCAGCGGTAGCTCAGGCTGCGGCCGAAAGGCACCGGGGCCCCGTCGCTGCCGAAATACATCGGGAAGCTCTCCATGAACTCGGCGGTGGACTCGCGGATCGCCCGGCCGAACTTTGCCCGCCAGGGGTCGGTGTAGCTGTAGTGGAAGAGGTTGAACATCTGGAAGCCCCAGAAGTTGTAGTAGTCGTAGGAGCGGTTCCAGCCGTCGATGAAAAACCCGCTGCCCGAGTACCAGTTGAGCAGGCGCTCCATCTTCTCGGTGATATAGTCGCAGTCGTACGGGTAGCCGTAGCGCTCCAGCACCGGCACGGCCGCGGTATTGAAGTACCAGCAGTTGCACTCGAAGCCCACTCCCTCGGCCAGCACCCTGAGCCAGGCGGCCAGGCGCTCTTTCTGGTCCCGGCTCAGCGGCTCCCAGTAGTATTCAGGGCAGTACATCACCGCCTGGGCTATCTGGTTGCCGAAAGCGCCGTAGCGCTCGGTCGGCCCCCAGTAGGCCGGGTCTTCCGGGTCGGTGCCGCGGATGATCCCGGTCAGGTAAGGGCCGTTCAACGGGCCGCCGTAACCGGGCACGGTGTTCAGCCCCGTGGCCGCGGAATACAGCGAGGCCAGGATCATGGTGCGCCCGAACGCGTTGCGAGACTCGCCGGTAAAGCCCGGTGTGTGCTTGAAATGCCCGCTCTCGGCATCCGTGCCGCGGAAATCCGGCATCCCGGTGTCCTTGTCGAAATAAGGCAGGAAACCGGCGATCAGCCGCCCGGCGATCTCGACCCAGTGCTCGCGGGTATAGCCGGTATAGGGTGAAAGGGTCTTATCCGGCGCGGCTTTGAGCTGCAGACGGGCTTCAGGCCCGGCTGCAGGGCTCGCGGCGCTCAGGCAGGCGGCGCAGAGCGCACACGCCGACAGGCAGAAAACCGCTACTCTCGGCAGGGTTCGGCTCAATTTATCGCTCCCGTTGCTGGTTGTGGAGAATGGATTGGTTTGCGGCCGGCCGGCAGTGAAAGCAGCAGTGAAACAAGGACCGGGGCAAAAAGTCCGCCGGTAAGTGGAGTGTCCGGGACGGCAGTATCATAGTCCCGGCAGCCTGCGCCGCCGGGATCAGTGCCTTAACTCCTTGATCCCCAGGGCTACTTCCCGGACCACGGTCTGCACCATGCTGGCCAGGGGTATGGAGATGATCATGCCGGTGATCCCCAGCATCTTGGCACCTAACAGCACGGAAAGCAGCACTATCAGGGGATGCACGTTCACCGAGCCGCCGAGCACGACCGGGATCAGGTAGACATTGTCCACGGCCTGGGCGAACAGCAGGACCACCACGACCGCCATTACCGGGGCCCAGCTAGGTGCGGAGGCGGCGACCATGCCGGTTTCCGCAGACAACTGCGGCAGGAGCACGTACTGCACGATAGCCACCAGCAGCACCGGTACGGCCCCGATCAGCGGGCCGAGGTAGGGAATGACGTTGAACACACCCACCAGGATAGCCAGGAAAAGGGCGTAATTGAGGTTGTCGAATAGCAGGCCGACCACCAGGAACCCGGCATAGGCGCAGATACCCACCGCCACCGATTCGATCATCTTGGCCCTGATAAAACTGCCCACGATTTCGCTGGTTTTCTGCTGGATGTTCAGGGTCAGCTCGAAATACCGGTTGGGCATAAAGCCCACGAAAGTCCTCTTGATCCGGTACCCGTCGAGCAGGAAGAAAAACAGCAGCAGCGGCACCACTGCGATCCAGGTCATCAGGGTGGCGAATGTGGTCCCGGTGAAAATCACGGCCTGGCTCATTTTTTCCTGGCCCGTTTCGATCAGGTGCTGGCCGGCCTCGTAACGGTCTAGCCCCAGTTGTTTTTCCAGGTCGAACATCCGGCGCTTGAACTCGTTGTTGAGCAGGGTCGAGTACTCGTCGAGGTTCGAGGCGAACTTCTCGTATTCGTTGACCAGCAGGTTGCTCATCAGCACACCGGCCAGTATGACCACTGCCAGGATCGAAAACAGCAGGGCGAGGATCGACATGATCCTGCTCCAGCCCCTTCTTTCGAGAAAATCCACCGCAGGCGCAAGGATGTAGACAAGGATGATCGAGATCAGGAAGGAAGACAGCAGGCCCGGGATCCAGAGCAGGAAAGTAACCATGCTGAGAGCGATCACCGCCAGCATCGAGAGCTTGAACCACGGCCTGAATATCACGGACACGTCTTTGGCTGCGTGGCTGGTAATCATGCCTGGCTTCCCTCTGTCTGGTGTGTGCGTTCAGTTGCCCGACGGAGCTCTTCCTGGATCTCGTTCAGGTTCTTATCGGTCTTGCGCAGCCTGCGGACCAGGATTTTGAGGATGTTGTGCTGGATTTTCACTCCCATTCTCGGCATCCGGTTGATAATCGAGATCAGGTCCGAGCGAAAGAAGCCGATCAGCCGGGAAGAGCTCAAGGCGACCGCCGTAGCCGAGCGCGGCGCATCGTCGATCAGTGCCAGGTCGCCGAAAAAATCGCCGGCTTCCAGGACGACTATCTCGTGCGCCTCGTCCGTGTTCGGCCCCAGGCAGATCCGTACTTTCCCGGATTCGATGATATACATTCCGGCGCCCTGTTCGCCCTCGACAAAAATGATTTCGTCTTCATGGTAGTTCCGCAGGTAGACTATCTTTTCGATCAGGTTCAGCTCTGTCTTGGTAAGCTGGGAGAAAATCGGAACACGCTTGAGAATGGAGATGATCGATTTATCCTCGGCCTGTTCCTTGAAAATGTTGCCCCAGAGGGCGCTTACTCTTTTCAAACCGGCCTCCCGCGCTAGCCGTGGGATTGGGATGCAGCAAGTATCGACAGGAAAGTTGGAGTTTTACACTAGCTAAATATATTGTAATCACTGGACTGACGCAAACCCAAAATCGGCTGCGGAAGCATTGCAGGCCGACAGCGGCGAGTTGGGCTTCGGTCGGGGGATACAAAAAACTGCTTTTATTCGGGCTTTTCGCCGGATAATAACTTGACACCGGCCGGGGATGAGAGAATAATTAGAGTCGTTTCCAGAGCTTGGCTCACCGGGGTGCCGGTCCGGTCCCCGGGGAGCTCACCCCGGTTTTCCACGGCGGATCACTGAAACAGGGAGCGCCTTACATTTCGTTCCGGGAAGGAGTATGCAGATGCGTCTGTTAATGCCAATTGCGGCTGCGATGGCAGGCTCTTTGGCGATGCTGCCGGGATGCGCACCAGGCCAGGGGCCGCCGGCAATAAGAGTGGTCGAGGACTTTCCCTTCGATCCCGGGAGGTCGCACGAGGGAGATTTCACTCCCACCGGCGGCTGGAGCAGGCTGAGCGAGAACCTTTACCGGCTCGAAGACTGCTGCAACGTCTACGTGCTGAAGCATGAAAACAGCGCCCTGCTGGTCGATTTCGGCTCAGGGCGGGTGCTGGAGCATCTGAAGGAGATAGGCGTGGACAAAGTCGACCGGGTGCTGGTCACCCACCACCACCGGGACCAGGTACAGGGGCTCTGCGACCTGGAGGATTACGGCTTCCAGGTGGATGTGCCTGCAGGGGAGGCCCGCTTTTTCGAGGACGTGGAGTCTTTCTGGAGCTCAGTGAAAATCTATATCAATTATAACTGCCGCTCGCACTGGAACACCATCCGCCGGAGCATCCGGGTCGGCCGCAAGGTGGCAGGCGGGGACCTGATAAGCTGGAACGGCACCGGGATAAAAGTGATCGACAC
>JAFGTO010000154.1 GCA_016934095.1 Candidatus Glassiibacteriota bacterium | reverse complement strand
TCACCTGCTCGGAAGAGCCGGATGGGGTAACGCCCCACGTCCGGTTCTGTGAGGGTGAAATCCAGTAATGGATGATCTACTCGACTACATGAAAGACAGAGGAGTGCCGATGCAACTGGCAAAAGGGAAGTACGGCTATTTTGACGAGGACACCAGGGAATACGTAATCACCCGGCCGGACCCGCCACAGCCCTGGTATAACTACCTGGTCAACGACCTGGGCTACTGCGCGCTGATCAGCCATACCGGCGGAGGCACCTCTTTCCACCTCAGCCCCAGGGACCGCAAGGTCCTGCGCTACCGCTTCAACGGCGTGCCCCCGGACCGCCCGGGCCGCTACCTCTACCTGCGCGACATGGACAGCGGCGACTACTGGTCGGCCACCTGGGCGCCGGTGATGAAGCCCCTGGAGCAGCTCGAGTACCGCTGCCGCGTGGGTCAGAACGTGCAGACCATCTCCACTGTCTACCGCGGCATCCTGGCCGAGATCACCTATTTTGTCCTGCCCGACCGCCCGGCGGAAGTCTGGCTGGTGCGCCTTGAAAACAAGGGGGAAAGCCTCCGGCGCCTGAACAGCTATTCCTATGCCGAGTTCAATTTCTGGGGTACCCTGCGCGACCTGCTCAACCTTGACAACTGCCCCAAGACCAGCCGCTATTACCAGAGGGACGGGGTGATCGTGCACAACACCTGGAACGATGTCGGCAGCGGGCTGGACAACATGAGCTGGGTCCGCCACTACGCCGGTTTCGCCTCTACGGTGAAGCCTGCGGCCACCAATATAGAGCGGCAGCTTTTCCTGGGAGGAATCTACCGCAGCGAGGCCGACCCGCTGGTGGTGGAGACCGGAGAGGACACCAATTTCGACGGGGTCGGCGACTGGCCGGTCTGCGGGCTGACCCACCACTGGGAACTCGAGCCCGGCGGCCGGGCCGAGTTCGCTTTCGTGCTGGCGGTAGCGGACACCGAAGACGAGATGTACGGCCACCTGGAAGCGGCGAGCGACCTCGAGGCGCTCAGGGCCGGACTGGAGAAAATCAGGGCGGGCTGGCGGGCCAGGCTCGCGCGGCTCGAGGCGAAAACCCCGGCCGCCGGGGATTTCGATCCCTGTGTCAACACCTGGAATCCCTACAACAGCTACATGACAGCCCTGCTCTCCCGCTCGATCTCGGGCTACGAGTGGGGTGCGGGAAGGGGCCTGGGTTTCCGCGACACCCTGCAGGACCTGATGGGTGCCTGCCACCTGGTCCCGGACTTCGTGCGCGAGCGCCTGCTGCTGATGGCCGGGCTGGTCCATGCGGATGGCATCGCCGTGCACAACTACTTCCCGCTTACCGACACCGGTGATATGCGCGACTTCTACGATGACCACCTCTGGCTGCCGCTCTCGGTCTGCCAGTATATCAAGGAGACAGGGGACACCGGGATCCTCGATGAAGAAGTGCGGTACTGGGGCGGCCCGGGCCGGCAGAGACTGATCGACCGGCTGGCCCTGGTGCTGGATGCCACCTGGCGGCTGCGCGGCGAGCACGGCCTGCCCCAGACCGGCCACGCGGACTGGAACGATGGCCTCAACCCCGGTGCCATGGAGAGCGAGAGCCTGTTCAATACCATGCTTTTCTGCGCCGCGGCGCGCGAGGTCGCAGCCCTGGCGGATTTTACCGGCGACCCCGAGTTGGCCACTCTCTGCCGCAGCCGCTACGATGAGATCAAGCGCATCGCCAACCAGGTGGCCTGGGACGGTGCCTGGTACCGGCGGATCCTGCTGGCCGGCGGCGGCCACATCGGCGGCAAAGCTATCAGCCCCGGGACCATCTTTCTCGAGCCGCAGGCCTGGTCCGTGATCTCGGGAGTAGCCGATGGCAGCCGCGCCATCACCGTGATGGACAGTGTCAACAAGTACCTGGCCGGCGAGTACGGGATAAAGCTGCTCCACCCGCCTTACCTGGATTACGATCCCAAGTGGGGCTCGATCAGTATCTGCCTGCCCGGGCACAAGGAGAACGGGGCCATCTTCTGCCACGCGGCAAGCTGGGCGGTGGTGGCGGAGGCCCTGCTCGGCCGGGGACAACAGGCATACGACTACTACATGCGCATGGCCCCCACCACTAAAAACAGGATTGCCGGGCTGCACGAGGTCGAGCCGTACGTTTACAGCCAGCATATCGCCCAGCCCCCCTACCACCGGCCGGGCAGGGCCAGGAACAGTTGGCTCACCGGCAGCGCAGGCTGGTTCATGAGGGCCTCGAGCCAGTACATCCTGGGGGTGCGACCGGAGCTGGCCGGTCTGCTGATCGATCCCGCGGTCCCGGGCTGGCGGGAGTTCTCGGTCGCGCGGACTTTCCGCGGGGCACGCTACGAGATAAACGTGAAAAACCCCGACGGCGTGGAGAAGGGAGTGAAAGAAATAACCGTGGACGGCAGGCAGGTCGAGCCGGGAGTGCTGCCGCCGGCCGGGCCGGGAGACACGGTCAGGGTCGAGGTGGTTATGGGCCGGTAAGCGGCCGGAAGAAGATTTCGCAGCGTATAATTTAATGGGGGTATCCCCTTGACTCAGGTTACCACTATATATTGTGGTTAAGCTTTTTAGGGCCG
>JAFGTO010000153.1 GCA_016934095.1 Candidatus Glassiibacteriota bacterium | reverse complement strand
GGGTTAAGCAGTTGTTTTTCCGTTCAATTTCTTATACCAGATGTTCATACTTTCTATATTCCCACATATATTGGTGTTATTGGTCAGCGTGCCAGCATAAATATATCCCATTTTAGCAAAGGTAATGTTCATTCCCGCAGAAAAAGCTCTGGCAATTGTATAACCTGTGAGCATCTCCCGCCGTTTCATAACGGTTTCCATCTTATCTAGCAGTATTGCCGCCAGCCCTTTACCTCTGTATGGTGGCAGAGTGGCGAAGTCGGTCATCTCAACGCTTTGGCAACCAGGATCCATTTCCGCCGAGGACAGAGCTACAAATCTGATCCCATCCCTGATATAAAAATACTGGACATGGCTTGCCATCGTTTTACGCAAATAATCCGGATCATGAATCGGAAAAGGATAAGTCTCGAATACTTCCTTGTAAACCATACTCATCTGTTCAACTTCATCTGGCAGGTCAACCACTCCCGCAACTAAGGGCGAGATGTCATCCACAGCATTGCTTTGAGTGGCCTTCTGTTCCGCAATGGCAAGGATTTCTTTTATCTTGACCGGATTGGTTTCTTTTTGCCGTTCTTTTTTTAAATATTTGGAAAGAAAAGCGGCATCTCCCTTGCCGTTGAAGAAACCGGGTATGGACGCTTCCAATCGATAACCACAGCCTTCAAAAACAGACTTTTGTTCAGCAGGAACCTTTATTGTTATTTTCGAATATCCTTTTTCTTTGCTCAGACTGTCGAGTTCTTTCACCAGATAGCCGGCATCTCCATCGCCGAGTTTCATTAAATAAATTCTATCATTAAGCGGTCCGTGTTGAATGATAGAGTTTTTAATCTGTACAATTTTATCATACATGTTAAAAGCTCCTTCGTATTAAACTCAATCTGTTCTGCGGTCAGGGAAGATAAGGGAAAAGGAAATAAAGACTATGGCGGAAAGAGTTATTCCATAGCAGCTTGCATCCAGTCCGATATTAGCCATAATATCAGGAAGACTGCGCTTGCCGAGCTGCAGGAAAATCGTAAAAGAGCCACCGAGCAACATGGCCCAAAAGGCCCCTGTCGAGCTGGCGCTTTTCCAGAAATAGGCGCCCAAAGTAGGAACGAACAAGCCTGATACCATAAAGGCGTAAGCATAGAGAATAGCATCAAGCACTTTTTCAAAACGGCTGGCAATAACCACCGCCACCACGCCCACCAGCAGAGTGACTGCCTGGCTAAGACCTATCAAGCGTTTTTCCGAGGTCTGTCTGAACCAGTACCGCTGCAATAAATCCCCTGCAAAGTTGCCGGAAGACGCCATCAGGCAACTATCAGCCGTTGACATGATCGCCGAGAAGTAGGAGGCGATGACGATCCCTGTAACCCCGACAGGCAGGATGTGTTTGATCAACAAAGGCAGACCCATCTCTGACTCTGCTTCCGGGAAGAGCACCCTGGCGAACATGCCCAGTACCACGCCTGAAAACGCCATCAGGGGATATTCAAAAATTCCGGCAATGAACCAGGCCCTCTTAGCTTCCTTTTCTCCCCTGCAGGCAAACATCCGCTGGTATAAGGTCATTCCTATCAGCCAGATAGGAATTATAGTCACGAACCAGTTAATCAGCGTAACAGGATCTATCCACAGCGGATTCATAAAATGGGGCGGTAGCTGCGCTATTACCTTTTCCCAGCCCCCAAGTTTACTCAATGTTACCGGGAATGTAACTAAAATAAGGCCGCCCAGTAGCACGATCCATTGGATCGTATCGGTGTAAATGACGGCTTTCAAGCCACCGGCTACAGTGTAGACGATTGTAATAACAGCGATTATCAGGATGGCGAATTGCTTTGAATCCATGCCCCAGGGAGCTTCGGGGATAATCGTAACCGAGGCCAGCTTTGCCCCTGCCAGAATCTGAGCACCGGTAAAACCCATATAGCCGATCCCCGAGATCAGGGCTGCCAGCAGCGCGACTTTTTCTCCATAACGATAGCGAAGGAAATCAGGGTAGGTCCTCATGCCATGTTCAGCATCCAGACGCTTGATACGGGGAATCAGGAAAACCGCACTGAACCAGGCTCCAATCAAACCTGTGAAAAGCAGCCAGGACCCTGACAAGCCCATTACAAAACCCAAGCCACCCAAACCTATCGAGAAACCGCCACCAACATCTGTGGCCACAATCGAAAGCCCTATGTGGAAAGAGCCCATCGAGCGGCCGCCCACATAGTAATCCTCAACATCGCTGTTGCGGCGGAAATGATAAAAGCCGACGGCAAGAACCCCGGCCATGTATAAACCAAATATCAGGTAGTCAATAATACTCAATTTCAGTTTCTTCTCTCAATGCGTTCGTTATCCTCCGGAGTCAACGCGATTGTCTCGTCATAATCCACCAGAAGCTTTTCAATGCCGATTGCTTTATACTCTTCTGCACCCTCCAGCCTAAGCTGCAGATTGCACTTTTCGCAGTTCCGGTCGCAGAAAACCGCTTCGTATGAATCAGGCTCTTTGTATGATGTAATTACGCCTTCGTAGTTACGCAGGATAACTTTGTTGGTTGACCAGGAGATCAGGTAATTGGGCATAACAGGGATCTTGCCGCCGCCCCCTGGAGCATCGATTACGTAAGTAGGGACCGCGAATCCACTGGTATGGCCGATGAGGCTTTCAATAATCTCGATGCCTTTGCCTATCGGTGTGCGAAAATGTCCCAAACCCTCGGAAAGGTCGCATTGATAGAGGTAGTACGGCCTGACCCTGTTGGCCACCAGCTTGTGGACGAGTGATTTCATGATACGCGGGCAGTCATTTACCCCGGCCAGCAGTACGGACTGATTACCCAGGGGAATCCCGCCGTCAGCCAATCTCTCCAAAGCCTGACAAGCTGATCGAGTCAACTCTACAGGATGATTGAAATGCGTGTTCAGCCATAGCGGATGGTGTTTCTTTAAGACTGACACCAGGTTTTCCGTAATCCTGTATGGCAATACTGCCGGCATACGCGATCCGATACGAACCACTTCCACGTGCTCGATAGCCATCAGTTTACCAAGCAGCCAATCCAGGTATTCATCCGACAACATCAAAGGATCGCCTCCGGAAAGAAGCACATCCCTCACACGGTGGGTCTTGCGAATATAATCCAGGGCTTGTTCGATTTCCCGGCTGCTTATAGCTTTGTCGCTATCGCCGACCTTCCTTTTACGGGTGCAGTGTCTGCAATACATTGAACAAAGATTACTGACATGTAATAAAACACGGTCCGGATAGCGGTGGGTAAGCCAGGGTACCGGGCTGTCCTTCTCTTCATGCAGGGGATCGGACATATCGTTGCGCTCGTACTGAAGCTCGAGCGGCGAGGGAAATGCCTGTTTGAAAATCGGATCGTTTTCCAAATCCTCTATATCGATCAAAGAAGCATAATATGGAGTAATAGAAATCGGGAACCGCTCTGTGGTTTTCTCCAACATGGTTCGTTGGTCTTTCTTCAGCTTGACGCCAAGAAGACGCTCGAAAGTGCTGATATCTTTAATGCTTTGCCGGAGCTGCCATTTCCAGTCTCGCCAGTGGCTAAGCTCGGTACCCGGTTTTATTAGCTCGGCCACTTCTTTCTGCCGCTCGGTCATTGATGTCATAGGTAAATACCTTTCCCTGCTCTTCATACATCAAAGCTACTGAGAGGATAGTTGCTCAGAACATAGAATGGTAGGCGCTTTGCTGTTTCCGGTTTCTTCAACCGTCAGCAGGCTTTATTGGGGAAGACTGATTCTTATTGTTTGAAAGGGCAAAGATCCCGGCTAAATGATAGTCTTCGTCATTTTATCGTAGCATCCCCCGCCCCCTCCCGCTCACGGTAGAACCGCTCGTAGACTTTTTTAGCGACCCAGGTCCTCTCATCCACCTGCACGCAATCCGCCTCGGAGACTCCGGTGAGGATCAGGTCGAAGCAGCCCATGTTGGTGCCCATAAAGACTGGGCGGAGCTCGACCTCCGTGTCTACCGAGTCGCTGTGCATGAAGGTGCCGCTCTCGTCGTAGAAGCAGCTGTCGAGGATGACGAACTCGGCTTCCAGCCAGTACTGGCCGTCCGGCACGAACTTGAAGTGGTAGTTGACCGGGTTGCGGTCCACGGTGATCATGTACCCGTAAACTTCATCCTTTTGAAAGATGTCCAGTTGTTCGCCGAAACGCAGGGTGACCACGATGTTGTCATCGAAGGCGTTGTCCTTGTTGTCCGGCGGCGGATAGTTCCCATCCGTCTCGAACTCGGCATTGCCCAGGATGTCCCGGTAGAGCAGGAAGACGGGGACTTCCGTCTCCACTATTTTCTTGTCGCTGCAGGAGAGCATGGTCAGGGCCGCGGCCAGCAGGGCCGGCAGGGTGATCAGGTGTCTGCGGAGCATGGTGTTACCTCTGGTTGACTGTTGCAGGGCAAGGCCCGGCCCCCGGCCTGTCGCTCTCTGGGGCGACAGGCCGGGGGCGGGCGCTCGGTAATGTATTCAGGCTGAATGAGCGGTGTTGGGAGTTATCTTCTGCGACGGTCGCCTCCGGAAGATGAAGAGCTTCTGGAGGTATTGCCGCTGCTGCGGCTGCGGGAGGAGCTGCCGGACGACCTGGCTGCGGGCGCCGGCGAGGACCTGCCCGAGCTGGGGGCGCTCCTGGCCGAGGGGCTCGGCTGGCTGCGGCTCCGGCTGGGGGTGCTGGGGCTGGCGCTCGGCTGCGGAGACTGCGAGGACGGCCTCACCTCGCGCGAGCGGCTGGGTGCAGGAGTATAGCTGCCGCTTCCGGTAGAGCTTCCGCTGGAGCCGCGGTAGCGGCTGTCCGTGCGGGTGCGCCGGCTCGAGTTCGGCCGGGTCAGGCGGCCGCTGTCGGTGGGCCGGGTCTTGCTGTCGACATCGCCGGAGCTCACCGTGGCAGAGCCCTGATCCGAGCGGCTGCGGCTCGCCGGGCTGAGTACCCGGTCATCACCGCCGCTCCTTGTCCGGTCCAGGGAGCGGTCCGCCCTTTCCACTGTGCGGCCAGCCGAGGTGCTGGTGCGGTCGCGGTCCACGCCTCGCACCGTGGAGGTCGTGGCATTACCGGGGGAAGATTTGCTCTTGACCCCGGCCAAGCCGTCATCCCGGGTCGTCCTCGCCCGTCCGCTGTTGCTGGAGGTGGACTCGGTTACGGCCCGGTTGCGGCTGAAAGACCGCGGCTCGTTGCCGATCTGCGACACCAGGGTTTCGGCCTTGGGGTCCAGCGAAGTCTCCTCTGCCGCCGCTACCAGCCGCCGGCGGTCGGCCGGCAGCGAGGTATAACCGCCTCCACCGGAAGCGGTGCGCGCGGTAGTGGCTCGTGGGGCCTGGCTATTGCCGGCCCGGAGGTAGTGATCGGTTTTCGGGTCCAGGTGGTAGTTCTTCCGGCTGGGGCCGACATACTGCCGGTCGTACAGACGCGTGTAGGTACGGTAGTCATCGTAGTAAGTATGAGTTACGTAGCCGTGGCGGAAGTACCAGGGTGAATACCAGCTGTAGGAGACCCAGAACCCTGAGTTCCAGTAGCTCCAGTAGGGGTAGTAGTTGATGTAATAAGGGTCGTACCAGTCCGGGATACCGTTGAGGTTGTAGTCGTACCAGACATCATAGCTCAGCGGCCAGGGGTCGTAGCGGTCCGGGATCCCGTCCCCGTCGGTGTCCCACCAGGGGGAGACATAGCGGGGGTAGTAGACAGAGCAGTAATGGTGGCCGGGAGCATAGACCACGGTCACATCCCCGTTGTCGTAGTAGCGGGACCCCCTGGAGTCAGTGAAATAGGCATCCTCGTAACCGGTATCGTTGTCGAAGAAAACCACGCACTTCAGGTCCATGAAGCCGTACTCTTTGCTCTTCCCCCGGTACTCGGGGCTGTAATAGCCGATGACCCGCAGCTGCTTGGTGTCTTCCATCTCGTTGATCCGCTTTCGGATCAGGTCTGCCACCTCGCGGTTGCTGTCATCCACATCCTCGTGCACGTTGACCTTGAAAGTCCGGTCGCCGTCGCGGACCTCGAGGATGAAATCCAGGTCGGGATCGTCATCGTAGTCGCCGACAATGGGTACGCCGATGAACTCGTCGGCTTCGTACTCCTCTGCCGGCACCGCGGGTTCGGACACACGCACGGCGGTGCTCCTGGCGTGCGAGGAGCAGTTGAAAGAAAGCGCCAGCAAGAGAACCGTCAGCGGAAGCACTGACAGCGGCGGATATCCGTAAATTCGGGTCGGTTTCATTTCAGCCTCCTTGCGGGAGGGAAGGGTTAAGCGAAAAAATGGAAGCCAGTTATTAATACCTTAACACCCGGTTCGATGTTCCTTTTCCTGAAGTGTTGGACGAAACGGGCGGAAAAATATTCAGGGGGATTTCAGGTAAAATCCCGGTCCTCGATTTCTTTCAGCCTGTCCCGGAGCTGGGCGGCGTCTTCATAGCGCTCCTCGGCCACTGCCAGCTCCATTTTCCGGCGCAGTTTATCCATGGCATTCAAGGGCTTCTGCGACATCAGCGCCTGCTCCAGGTCCTCGAGCGATTTCAGGCTGCGCTCCAGCTCGGTCTCGAACTCCCGGGCCTCGACCGGCTCGAGGTCTTCGATTTTCCTGCGGGTCTCTCTCACGATCTCGAGTGCTTCCTCGAAATCACGGGTTTCCCGTACAGCATGCATGGCCCGGGCGGTACCGTTTATCCGCAGGATATAGGGCCACCATCTCTCCAGGTTATTGCGGTCTTCTTCGCGCTCGGCGAAGCGGTTGACGAAGCGGAAAACTTCCATGTTGCGCTCGGTGTCCCGCACCACCCGGGGGTAGTCCTGGAGCTGGAGCAGGAAGACATACCTGTTGTAAATACGCAGACTCTCATCGAAGAGCTCGGCGCAGTCGGCGGAATTGAGCTTGAAGCCTTCATCGCCGTGACGCGCCTCGCGCCAGCGCCGGAGCGCCTCGCGGTGGTAATCCAGCACAAACTCGCAGCCGTGGGGCCGCTTGCCGTCCGGACGCCCGTCAAGCTGCATCTGCAGGATACCCTGGAAAGCGGCGTTGTCCACCCGGACCTGGACTATCTCGCAGCCGTTTTCCCCGACTATCTTACGGTAGGATTTCTGCGGATTGAAATCCCAGTTGTTGAGGAGATCGGTTATATCCTCCGGCATCCCGGCCCTCGCTTGCTAATGTCCCGGCCTGCGGTATGCCTGCCGGTGAAGATTCTCCTCGAGCTTGATCGAGGGGAGTCTTCAACCCTCTATTTTAACATAATCAATTTGGCGGGTGCAGGCAAGTCGGGGCGGGCGAGGGCTGACCATGGAGCGGTCAAGCCGGGCCGGCCGCGGAAAGCGCTGCCGGCCCGGCCTGTTTCCGCAGGACTTGCTTAATCGTTGCCGGCTTGTAGATTATACAGGCAGCGCAAAAAGTCAGCCTGCGCCGCGGGCAGAGACAGACCACTTAAACCATGGAAGCTCGAAATGCGGATAGATGAGCTGGACACACCGGCCCTCTGGGCGGACCTCGGAGTGATGGAGCGCAACCTCTCCCGGATGGCCGAGTACTGCCGCTCTCACGGACTGGGCCTGAGGCCCCATATCAAGACCCATAAGACACCGGAGCTGGCCCGCAGGCAGCTCGAGCTCGGCGCCCTGGGTATAACCTGCGCCAAAGTTACCGAGGCTGAGGTGATGTCCGGTTGCGGCTGCGAAGAAATCCTGCTGGCCTACCCGGTCTGGGGAGAGCACAAGTGGCCGAGACTGGCCGCCCTGGCCGGGCAGGTAAAACTTACCGTAGCCACAGACAGCCTGGAACACGCCCGGGCGCTGGCTGCGGGCCTCGGGCCCCCCGCCGGCAGGCTGTCTCTGCTGGTGGAAGTGGATGTGGGTCTGGGCCGCTGCGGGCTGCCAATCGACGGGCGGCTGGCTGAAACCGTGGCCCTCATCGCCCAGACAGGCATACCCGTGCGGGGTCTGATGTTTTATCCGGGCCAGATCAGGAGCACGGACAGCCGGGCGATAGCAGCGCTGGGCGAGCGGATCGCCGCTGCTGCCGACTCGTTCCTGCGGGCCGGGGTGGAACCCGGTGTGGTCTCCGGCGGCAGCACGCCGACCGCTTTCTGCAGCCACCTGCAGCAGGGACTCACCGAGATCCGGCCGGGGACCTACATTTTCAACGACTGCAACACCGTGCATACCGGTGCCGTGGGCTGGGAGGACTGCGCCCTGAAAGTCCGCTGTCGGGTGGTCAGCACCTCGCAGCCGGG
>JAFGTO010000152.1 GCA_016934095.1 Candidatus Glassiibacteriota bacterium | reverse complement strand
TCCCCCCCGGCGCGCCCATGATGTAGACCAGGGCCGGGAAAGGCCCCGGGCCTGCGGGCACGGTCAGCCAGCCGTAGATCCGGGAACCCTCTACATTTGCCAGGCTCACCAGGAAGCGGCGGGCAGCAGCGTCATCCTCCTGCGCCACCGGCTCCAGGCGCGGGTCCATGGCGACCCTCATCAGCTCGGCCCGGCCCTGGCCCCAGAACCTCTCGAAATCCCAGGGCAGGGCGTTTGTCGGCCTGATCGCCTCCGGGGCGAAGCCGCAGGCGCAGGCCTGCCTCAGGGTGTCGGCCCCTGCGGTCAGCCGCAGGTCGAGGCGGAGAAAACCCGGGCGGTCCAGGCTTTGCTTGAGTATCAGCCCGCCGCTGGTTTCCAGCTCGTTTTCCTCCAGCAGGCGCGCCTTATCCTCGCTGAACCTGAAGTGCAGCAGGAACGGGCCCGGGAGGCCGCCTGCACCGGCGGCCTCTACGCTGAAAACAGCCGTATCACCCGGCTGATAAAGGTCCCGGCCCGGGCTGACCGAGAGCCGCAGGCCACCGCCGCCTTGTGCCGCAGCCGCCGGGCGGGCCGGCAAGGCGGCCCCGGCCAACAGTATTACTAATAGCAGAAAGCGAAACATAGTCCACCTCTTCCGGGTTGAAAGGAAGACCCGGGAACGCTTGCCCCCAATAATAACCGCCGAATTTCCAAGGGGCAAGATTGCACGGCCTGGTGATCCTTCCTTGACTTGCCAATGACAACCTAGCTATTATATATAACTTATAAACTAAATGCGCCCCGGGCCGGGGGAAATGATGACTTTTCTCCCGCCGGGAAATGGACATCTCAAGGTTTCTTTCCAGTATCTTTGCAAGAGGGGGTCTAAGTGAAAAACGGTAAGGAAAAAACAATTACCCGCCGCAGCTTTCTGGCGACCGGAGCGGCGGCGGCGACAGCGATCTCGGGATTTCCCTTTGTGAGGAGCGCGCAGGCGCAAACCGCCCGGCCCCTGAAAATAGGAGTGATCGGCACAGGCGGAAGGGGAACCGGTGCAGCCTCGAACGCCCTGGTCGCCGACCCCGGCGTACAGCTCGTGGCCATGGCCGATATAGTCCCGGACCAGATCGAGCAAAGCCTGAAAGCCCTGAAAGAAGACCGGGACCTCCAGGGCGAGCTCCAGAAAAACATCAAGGTCGAAAAAGATCACATCTTCACCGGGCCGCATAGCTATGAAAAACTGCTCCAGACCGACATAGACTATGTCATCCTGACCACGCCTCCGGCGTTCAGGCCGCTGCAATTCGAGGCCGCGGTCCAGGCGGGCAAGCATGTCTTCGCTGAAAAGCCGGTGGCCACCGACCCGGTGGGTGTCAGAAAAATCCTGCAGTCGGCGCAGAAAGCCAAGGACAAGGGACTTTCGGTAGTGGTCGGTCTGAACGCCAGGCACGACAAGAGCGTAATGGAGACAGTGCAGCGGATCCACGACGGCGCCCTGGGCGAAACCCTCTCCGGCAACATTTACCGCCTCGGCGGCGGCCTGTGGCACCGGGGGGCCGATCCCTCGTGGAGCGAAATGGAATACCAGTGCCGCAACTGGTATTATTTCTGCTGGCTTTCCGGCGACCAGATAGTCGAGATGGTGGTGCACCAGATCGACCTGATGAACTGGGCCCTCGGGGCCTACCCGGTCAGCGCCCTGGGCAGCGGCGGGCGGCAGGTGCGCACCGAACCCAAATACGGAAACATCTGGGACAACATGACCATCGATTATGAATACCCCAACGGGGTCCACGTATTGCTGATGTGCCGCCAATGGCCCAACTGCGACAACAAGAACGCCAACGTAGTCATCGGTACCAAGGGGAAAAGCGATTCAAGGGGCAGGATCCTGGGAGAAAATAAGTGGAAATACGAAGGTGAGAGGACAAACTCCTCGGTCTACGAGCATTCGGAGCTGATCGACAGCATCAGGAAGGGAAAGGCGAGGAACGATATGCTGGACTTCGCCGCCCACAGCACCCTGTCTGCGATCATGGGCCGGGAATCCGCTTACACCGGCCAGGTGGTTACCTGGGACGACATGCTGAGCTCGGACCTGGACCTCTTTCCGAAAAGTATCGAGCTCGGCCCGGCGCCGAAAAGGGCGGTGCCCATCCCCGGCCAGCCGAGGCCGCTGTAAGCCTACAGCCGGGCAGCCCGGAACCGGGCCGGCCCGTAACCGCTGAGGAATAAACCTTTCACGGGGAGAGTTCCGGATGAAACGAGCTTATCATTTACTGACGGCCGTAGCTGCTGCACTCCTTTTGATCGTGTCCGCCCTGTGGGCTTCGCCTGCCGGCGACCAGGAGTCCGTGCCCCTGTTCAACGGCAAGGACCTGGACGGCTGGGTGAATGTTAACTGCGGGCCGGAAACCTGGCAGGTAAGGGACGGGATGATTGTCTGCAGCGGGGTCCCGACCGGTGTGCTGCGCACGCAGAAACAGTATGAAAACTATGTCCTGGAGCTGGAGTGGCGCCACCTGCAGGAAGGCGGCAACGCCGGCCTGTTCGTGCACTCCGAGCCGCTGACCGCCCGCGGGCAGCCTTTCACCCGCTCGATCGAGGTGCAGATCATGGACGGCAACGAGGGGGACATTTTCGCCATTCACGGCGCGACCCTGGCCCCCTACATGCCTCACCCGAAATGGGAAGGCGCCATGCGCTCCCTGCCCGTGGAGAACGCCATGAAACCCACCGGGCAATGGAACCTCTACCGGGTGGAAAGCCGGGACGGGACCCTGTCCCTGGCGGTCAACGGCCGTACGGTCACCCGCGCCTACAACTGCAACCCGCGCAAAGGATATATCTGCCTGGAATCCGAGGGCAGCGAGGTCCATTTCCGCAACATCCGCATCAGCGAGCTGCCGGGCTCCAACCCGCCCCCGGAAGTGGCTGCCGGGACAGACCAGGGTTTCCGCTCGCTCTACAACGGCCTGGACCTGCGCGG
>JAFGTO010000151.1 GCA_016934095.1 Candidatus Glassiibacteriota bacterium | reverse complement strand
TAGGACAGGACATGGAGGCCGAGCCCCTGGACTGGGACAGCCTGCTGCGCTGCCTGCCGGTGGCGGAGATCCCGGAGCTGCTCGGCCGCAATGTCCCCTGGTTCGCCGAATGGCTGGCCCACCCGACCTATGACGAATACTGGAAGTCGCTGAGCGTGGCCAGGCGCTACGATCAAATCAAGGTCCCGGCCCTGAACCTCGGCGGCTGGTACGATGTCTTTATCAAAGGGACGATCGGGAGTTTTGTCGGCGTGCGCGAGCAGGGTGCCACGCAGTCGGCCCGCGAGGGCCAGCGGCTGATGGTGGGGCCGTGGTTCCATACCTCTTCCACCAAAACCAAACTGGGAGAGGTCGAGTTCGGCCCCCAGGCGGGCCTGGATTCCCGGGAGCTCGAGCTGAGGTGGTTCGACTACTGGCTTAAAGGCGAGCAGAACGGCATTCAGAGCGAGGCCCCGATAAGGCTTTTCATGATGGGCGAGAACCGCTGGCGCGACTTCGACTCCTGGCCGCCGGCGGGGACTAAAGTGCAGGACTATTATTTCCACTCCTCCAGGGGCGCCAACAGCCTGGCCGGGGACGGCAGGCTGGACACCAGGCCCCCCTCCGGCAAGGAGCGGGTGGACACCTACCGCTACGACCCGGACAACCCGGTACCTACTCTTGGCGGCAACAACTGCTGCCGGGAGACGATCGTAACCGAGGGGCCCTACGACCAGCGCCCGGTAGAGCGCCGGGATGACGTGCTGGTCTATACCGGCGAGCCCCTGGCCGGGCCGCTTACCGTGGTCGGGCCGGTCGAGGTCAGGCTCTGGGCCGCCTCGAGCGCGGTCAACACCGATTTCACGGCCAAGCTGGTGGACGTGCACCCGGACGGCAGGGCGATCAATATCAGCTCCGGCATCCTGCGCGCGCCTTTCAGGGATGGTTACGAGGCGTGGCACGAGCTGGAGCCGGGCAAGCCTTACGAGCTTACCATCGGCCTGACGCCCACGGCAACCGTGTTCCTCACCGGCCACCGCATCCGGGTGGAGGTCTCCAGCAGCGATTTCCCCCGCTTCGACCGTAACCTCAACACCCCCGGGGCCGCGACCGCCGAAAAAACCGAGGTAAAGGCTGCCGACCAGCAGGTGTTCCACGACTCAGGCAGGCAGTCGCGCATCCTGCTGCCGGTCTTAGAGTGAAAAAAACTTGATTCTCAGGCTTTATCAGCCACGCTCGGCCCGCAAGCGATAAAAGTCTTTTCTTACGGGACCCGACCAACCTTTCAACAGGAGGGAGCTCGCATGGAACCGCTGGACCGCCGCAAGTTCATCAGGAGCGCAGGCAAGGGCGCTCTGGGGCTGATGGCCGCCGGGCCTTTTATCAAGTCCGGGTTCGCCAAAGACAGCCCCAACGAGAGGATCAACGTGGCAGTGATGGGTATCCGCAGCCGGGGACAGGCACATGTGAACGACCTGGCCAGGCTCAAGAACGTGGAAGTGGCCGTGATCTGCGATATCGACGAGCGGCTGCTGCCCGGGGCCGTGGCTGAGCTCGAGCAGATCTCGGGCAAGAAGGCCAGGACCGAGACCGACATCCGCAGAGTGTTGGAGGACAAGGACATCGATGCGGTCTCGATCGCCAGTCCCAACCACTGGCACGCCCTGGCCACGGTCTGGGCCTGCCAGGCGGGCAAGGATGTCTACGTGGAAAAACCGGTCTCCCACAACATTTCCGAGGGGCGGAAAATGGTGGAAGCCGCCCGCAAGTACGACCGTATCGTGCAGGTGGGCACCCAGTCGCGCAGCTCTTTCATCACCAGGTCCGCCATGGAGTTTTTGCATTCAGGCAAGCTCGGGGAGATCTACATGGCCAGAAGCTGCCTGATCAAGTCCAGGGACAGTTTCGGCCGGGCCATGAACTCGGCGGTCCCCGAGGGGGTCCATTACGACCTCTGGCTGGGCCCCGCCCCCTGGCGCCCCTTCAATGAAAAGCGCTTCCATTACAACTGGCACTGGTTCTGGGACACCGGCAACGGCGAGACCGGCAACACCGGCCCGCACAATTGCGACCGGGCGCGCTGGGGCCTGCAGAAATACGAGCACCCCCGGAAAATCCAGAGCATGGGCGACTGTTTTGTCTGGGACGACTGCGACCAGGAGACGCCGAACACCCAGATCTCGGTGATGGAGTATGCGGACGGCAAGATAATCCAGCTCGAGGTGCGCGGCCTCTACAGCAACTCGGAAGAGGATATCAGGCAGGGCGAGTTTTTCTACGGCTCGAAAGGCTGGATGAAGCTGGGCGGCGGGAGCTGGGAAGTCTTTTACGGCAGGGAAAACGAGCCGGGAGAAAAAATGGGAAGGGACGAGGCCAGGGCCCAGGCGGAAAAATTGGACCTGCGGGGCTCCGGCGGCGAGCCGCATTTCCAGAATTTCATCGACTGCGTGCGCTCGCGCCGGCGCGACCAGCTGGCAGCGGACATCCTCGAGGGGCACCTTTCGACTGCCATGTGCCATCTGAGCAACATCGCCTACCGCACCGGCAGGACCGTGGTTTTTGACTCGGCCACCGAGACTTTCATCGGCGATGACGAGGCGGACGCCTACCTGAACAGGGAATATCGCTACCCTTACGTGGTGCCGGACAAGGTGTGAGACCAATTTGACAATAAAGGTATGAATATTTTTTTCCGGGGGAGGGCGGAAACCTTTTGAAAAAGGTTCTCCGCCCTCCCCCAAACCCCCTCCCACCTTCCAAAATTTTTTCCACTGTTTTGTAAAGTGCTTATTAACCGTGGATAGTTTTTACTCACCAAATCAAGATAAAGAGTTTGGGAAAGAAAATGGGGGGGCGCAGAAACACTCTCATACCATATGTCTGTAGTAAAATTGATATGAGACGGGCTGCGAACCTGTACCATACATGCAGCACAAAAGAAAAGCCCTCTTCGGTCGGCAGGACAGCCGAAGAGGGCTTTTTATCACCTGAAGAATAAGCTATTTGCTCCTCTCAGTACCCGGTATGGAAGCGCTCGACAGTCTCCCTGGAGGGCGGCCGGGTGAACCTGCTCACCACATAGAGCGCGGCCAGGTTGAAGGTGAAGCCCCAGAACCCGTAGTGGATCCCCAGCGGGCTGATCCCGAAGGCGGTGATCCCGAACTTTTCCGGCATGAAAGTAACCAGCAGCACCGCCATACCCAGGATGATGCCCGCCACGGTCCCGGCCCGGGTGGCTCCCTTCCAGAAAAGCGGCCCGATCAGCGAGGGGAACATCTGCATCGAGACCGCGATGGAGACCATGCCCAGCTTGAAGATCATGCCGATGTCCGGCTGCAGGGCGATCCAGAGCGAGACTATGCTGGCCGCGGTGATCACCGTGCGCCCCACCCAGACCAGCTCGCGCTGGCCTGCCTTGCCGCCGGGACGCAGGAACCGCCTGTAGATGTCGTTGGTGATCAGGGCGCTCAGCGCGTGCAGGTTCCCATTGGCCGTGCTCATCGCCGCGGCCATGATGGTGGTGACGAAAAAGCTGGCCAGCACCAGGGGCAGGTACTTCTCCAGGATCACCAGGTAAACCGTGTCAGCCTGGGCCAGCTCCGGGAACAGCACCCTTCCTCCCAGGCCGATGAAAGTAGTGCCGAAAAAATAACAGGCGGTCAGCACCACGGCGAAGATGATCATGCTCTTGCGCAGGGCATCCGGGTTCTTGGCGCTGTAGTAGCGCATCCACTGGCCCGGCGAGGCCATGGTGCCGAAACTGGCCACCAGCACGAAAGTGAAAATCATGGTTACCGGGAACATGCCGGCCGGCCCTGGCAGGGTGATAAACTCCCCGGCGGGGTGGCCCGGAGTGCTTACCGCCGCCGCCTGCCCGAACAGTCCGGCGACCCCGCCCAGGATAAAGATGGTGATGATCCCGCCGACTATCATGCCGATTACCAGCAGCCCTCCCTGGAAAACATCCGTCCAGCAGACAGCCCTCATGCCGCCCATGATCGTGTAGACCATGGTTATCGAGGCCAGCAGCACGGCGCCGAAATCGTGGGTGGAGATGTTAAAGGGGCCGAGGGAGATCTTACCCTGCACCAGGGTGAAAAACCCCAGGTGCACATCGCTGCTCCTGGTGATCACCTCGAACAGGTAGCCCCCGCCCTTGAACTGGATCACCGCATAGGGAATAATGTAGATGAAACCAAGCAGGGCCACCAGCACGCGCAGGGTGTCGCTGCTGAAGTAGTCGGCCACCAGGTCGCTGGGAGTGATATAGCCGTGTCGTTTGCCCAGGGACCAGAGGGGCCTGCCGATGATCCAGATCAGCGCCCCGCAGATCGGCACGTTGAGCATGAAAAACACGAAACCGATCCCGCCCTTGTAGAGCATCCCCGGTGCACCCAGCATGGCGAACGAGCTGAAAAAGGTAGCCATGATCGCCAGGGCGGTGACCAGGTAGCCCTGGCTGCGGGCGGAGATGTAATAGTCATCCGCTGTGACCCGCCCGCGCCACCAGGCATAGGTGCCGATACTGAAAGTGATGCCCAGGTAGAGCAGGATTACTATCAGAGGTGTCATGAGCCTGCCTCCTCCGCCTTGCCGGAAACCCCGGGCCCGGTGGTCCCGGGTTCGATCTCGTGCCGCCAGATCCTGAAATAGGCGTAGAGTATCAGGCCTATCTGCACTACCGCCCAGCCCAGCCCCCAGAGGTAAAGCAGCGGGATACCCGCCAGCAGCACGGGCCTGTTGACCAGCAGGACCCCCGGCCCGTTGCTCATCAGGTAAGAGGCGGCGAAAAGCAGCAGGAGGATGCGGAACAATTTCTTGTTCTTCGCCCGGTTCTCATCGTTCATCTTGGTTCATGCTCCGGATCAGGTGAAGGCAGGGAAAGATTTCCAGGCAGCGCCGGTTTTTTGCGCATTCGGCGCCTCGCCTTGAAAATAACCGTTTTAACATCTTTTTCAAGACTTTTGCCCTTGCCTCCAGGGCTTGAGGCTGGGGATTGCAGTTCCCGGCCGGCATCGAACAAACGCCGCGGGCGTGCGGTAAATTCTTTTTCGCACTTGCCTGCCCCCGGATTATCCTGTATTTTCAGCAAGGCCGGTGGATCCCGCTTTCCCCCCGGATGAGCACTCTCCCCGGCACTGCGCACGGTTGCTCAAACCGGGACAACCAAATCGAGTTCCGTGAAACGAGGCAGGATCGATGTCCTTGCGAAGCCTGGCCGTAATCTCCGCCCTCTGGCTGCCGGTGCTGGGCCTATCCTGCGCCCGCATGGGACCTCCGCCCGGGGGGCCGGTCGACACCGAGCGGCCGCGCGTGGCGGTAGTCGTGCCTGCGCCGGACAGCACGGGAGTGGGGACGGATGCGGAAATCGAAATCGTATTCAGCGAAAAGGTAAACAAACAGGATGCCGAGCGCCTGGTCAAGCTCAGCCCCCCGGCGGGGAGGCTCTATTTCCGCTGGAAGGGCGCCAGGGTGCGTGTCCGGCCCGAGCCGGGGCTTCGTCAGGAGATGACCTACCGCCTGAGGGTCGAGCCGGGCCTGACAGACCTGCACCGGGTGAAGAACGACAGTGCTTTCACCAGCTATTTCGCCACCGGCCTTCATTTCTCGCCGGGAAGGATCGAGGGGACAGTCTCCTGCCGGGACACCCTGGTGGCTGACGCCCTGCTCTATGCCGCTGCGGTCGAAGACACCACCCTGGTTTTCGAAACGGCCAGCGACTCCGCCGGGCGCTACTTCTTCGCCTACCTGCCTTACGGCCAATACCGGCTGAGTGCTTTCCGGGACAGGAACCGTAACGGACGGTACGATTACACCAGGGAGGAGGGAGCGGACAGCCTGGCCGACTTGATTTTCGACCCGCTCAAAATTAACTTCCGGCTCGAGCTGGGCGATACCACCGCGCCCTTTCCAGGCTCTGTCTCCACCCCGGACTCCCTTACCGTGGAGCTGGTTTTCGACGACATGCTGGACAGCCTGCGGGGGATCAGCGGGGCAGCGTTCGAGCTGAGGACCCCGGACAGCCTGGGACGGGAAATGGCTGTCG
>JAFGTO010000150.1 GCA_016934095.1 Candidatus Glassiibacteriota bacterium | reverse complement strand
AATTCCAGGTAGTGCCAACACTTTTTTTTGACGCCGTAGTGCGTTGAAATCGTTGAAGATCCATTTTCCAACTGTAGAAGATGAGCTTGAATAAACCGTTTATGATGAATCATAAAATAATCATTCGGAACATGTTAAGCAATATAAATAATAACCAGATATTTGGTAACAAAAAAACTCAGGAAGGGAACAGGTTTTAAATAATATTTCACAGACTTTCACGGTCATTGTGAAGCCGGTATATTACCCTTACTGTAGAGCCGAACATAGAAACAAACAAACCTCCCAACCCAATTGTAACCTTCCATCCCCCTCCATTGTCCCACCTGTAAAAGAGCGGGCGGCCGCCCTGTCCGGCAGGAGGCCGGTCTCTCCCTGGAAAATAACTTTGCGGCAAAGAAAGCGACCATGAACGATCAGAATGAGCTGTGTCCCGGCCCGGCCGTGGATAACCCGGGCAAAATGCCGGTGATAATCCTGGCGGCGCTGCTGGCAGCCCACCTGGCATTTACCCTGGCCTTTTTCCGGTCCGCCATCTCCTCGCCGGATGCCAACGGGTATTTCAAGCAGGCCAGGCTGATCGCCGAGCGGCAAAGGACCTGGTTCAGCCTCGAGTCCCCGCTGCAGTTTGTGGCCCCACACTGGCTGGATGCGGGCGACGACCGCTATTTCAGCAAGTACCCGCCCGGCCTGCCTGTCCTGCTGGCGGCGGTGTACGGCCTGGCCGGTCCGGTGGCGGCGCTGCTGGTCAACCCCTGGCTCACAGTACTGACCCTGCTGGGGCTCTACCTCCTCTGCTCGCGCTGGGCAGGGCGCTGGTGGGGCCTCTTCGCCGTGGCGGTAATGGCGGTCAACCCGATAGTCAACCACCACACCCTGTTCGCCGACTCGCACGCTGCCGCCTCTTGCTGCCTGGTCTGGGGCGTTTACCTGCTTTCTGCCTGGTCGGAGGATTTTTCTCCTTCAAAAGGGTTTGCCGCCGGTTTCCTGCTGGGAGCGATCCCCGCTGTGCGCTATGCAGAGGCGGTTTTCGGCCTGGGTACAGGTCTCTTCCTGGTCCTCTTCGTCATGCAGAACAGGAGAGCGCTGAAGCCTGCGCTCACAATAGTAGCCGGTGCGTTTTTGCCGCTTGCGGCCCTGGCCCTCAGGAACCGGCTCGCTTTCGGCGCATTCTGGAAGACCGGCTACGGCTTGAGCGGCGAGCAGACCGGCTTCGGGCTCGAGTATTTCATGCAGAACTCTGTCAGGTACCTGAGCGACATCATGGGCGAGGGCGCCGGGGCGATCACTGTCCTGGCGGCCGCGGGTGTCGTGCTGATGATCGCGGGCAGGGGGACCAGGCTCCGGGGTATCCTGCTCGCCGGCTTGATCATACCGTCCACCCTGCTCTACATGTCCTACTATTTTTACGCGGGCGCAGGCGGCACAGCCTGGCCCACCCTGCGCTTTTTGCTGCCCACGTTCTACCTCTACGCCCTGGCGGCAGCCTGGTTCCTCAGGGAGGTCTCGGCCGGCCTGCGGTCCGGAGGCAGGGCGTTGGCGGTGGCTGTCCTGGTGCTCTCTGTCTGCTGGGGCCTGCCGCAGTCCGCCGCAGCGCTCGTTATGCAGGAGCGGAACAACGAGCCCCTGGCTGAGATAACGCGTGTGGTCGAAGAGAGCGTACCGGCCGGCTCGGTGGTGATTGCACCCCGGCAGGTGCAGCAGCAGCTTGACTATCTCGGCAGGTGGCGCCTGGCTGATGAGATCTATTTCGGCCGGAAGCGCTTGATGCCGCCGGTGGGAGAGACCGGTCGATCCGGCCGGCCGGGCCCGGTTAGCGGCATGGAGGAACGGCGGGAGACCCTCGAAGCGTTCAGCGGCCCCGGGGTCAGCGGCCTGTCGAAAAAACTCAGGGCAGAGCTCAGGCATTGGGCCGGGACAGACAGCACTGTTTACTGGATCGGCGACCTGGAGCGGATCCGCTCTCTGGTGGGTGAGAATGACATTATCGAGGTTGTCGCAGAGCTGGAAATGCCAGCTAGTGGAAGAATGTCCGGCGGGATGAGCCCCCCGGGCCTGGAGGATCCTGCGGAAGATCAGGGAAGAACAGTCCGGGCCGGGGGAGGTCCCATGATGGGCGTCAGGGAGATGGGCCGGCCTTTCCGCGGCAGGTTCGGCGGCCGGGACAGCAACGATGCCAGGCTGACGCTCGTGCGCTGGCGGGTCGCTCAGTTGTAACTAGCTGCTTGCATTATTTATAATGTCCGGAAATGTCTGAAGGGCCGTTGAAAAAAGACTTCAACGCCCAGTGATCCAAGAAATATTTTCAGAAATCCTGTTCTGAATCGAGCGATTGAGATGCTGCGCGGTTTAAAAATGACGCTCCCTGGTATGAACTATGGGAGAATAGTCTCTTTTTTTTGCTTAAACCCGTAATATCATTGCTGCTCATGAGATAAACATATAATATATCCATAATGAAAATATTGGGAAAAGGTATTCTGCAACAAGGTTTCTTCCCCGTTAAAATCCGTCTTCTGGCTTTAACTCCAATAAGAAAAGGAGTTATCCAGCTTTTTTATTCACCCGGAATCCTACCGAGAGGTTATCATGAATAAGACATTTCATGCTGTTTTTTCAGTTTTGGTGTTGACCATCGCTCCTCTGGCGAGCCTGGCTGGCGGGATTGATATTACGGACACTAAATTGTTGAGCCAACCGGCGATAAGCACTGATCACATCGCCTTTGTTTATGCAGGCGACATTTGGACTGCCGACATCGATGGGAAAAATGTTCGTCGCCTGACCTCTGATGAGGGGACCGAATTCAACCCCGTCTTTGCGCCGGATGGAAAACATATAGCCTTCAGCGCGGAGTACGACGGTAATACGGACGTTTATCTTGTCTCGGCGGCAGGAGGCGTCCCGAAGCGTCTCACCTGGCACCCCGGTTCCGATATTGTCCGGGGATTCACGCCTGACGGCGCCGCGGTGCTTTTTACCTCCTCCCGGTCCGTTTTTACTGGACGGCATACCCAGCTTTTTACAGTTCCGGTTGCAGGTGGTTTCCCGGAATCCTTGAAAATTCCCTATGCCTTCCAAGCCGTATATTCGCCGGATGGCACGAGAATGGCCTATACTCCGCTCGCCGAGCGGTTTCATCAGTGGAAGCATTACCGTGGAGGCACGGTTTCCACGATCCGGCTTTGCAGGCTCGATGACTATTCTATCGAGATGGTTCCCCAGCCCGAAGGCCGCTGTAATGATACGGACCCCATGTGGATCGGCGATAAAATCTATTTTCGTTCCGACCGGAACGGCGAGTTCAACCTCTTTTCCTACGACATTAATTCCGGAGAGATCGAACAGCTTACTCAATTCGCTGATTTTCCGGTTCTGGACGCCTCTGCGGGCAGGGGAAAAATCATCTACGAGCGGGCCGGGCACCTT
>JAFGTO010000149.1 GCA_016934095.1 Candidatus Glassiibacteriota bacterium | reverse complement strand
TCAAAAGGTTTCCGCCCTCCCCCGGAAAAAGTCTATAAATTTTCATACGTTTGTTGTCAATTCGGTCTAAAGCCTGAAATGGATAACCGAATCCGGCCCGAAGCTTAATGATTATCCGAAAGCCCGGGCGGCGGGAAAAAGGCGGGCCTTCAGAACTGCAGCGAAAGCCCGTAGGTATGGTTTGCGCTGAGGATACCCAGGTTGCGGTAGGCGTAATCGGCGTGGATGGTGAGCTTGTAGAGCCGGTAGGTGAAACCGGCGCCGAGGCTCAGGCCTCTGAGGCTTTCATTGCCGGAGAGCTCCTGCTCGTCCTGCTGGGCGCACCAGCCGGCACGGAAAGCCACCATGCTCTTGTCGTTGAGCCTGCGGGTGAGCTCGGCCCCGGCCGAGAAGCTCACCGGCTGGTTGCTGTTCTCCGAGAACTCGGCCCCGGTCAGCAGGCTGTAGAGCTCGCTGTTGATCAGGCCCACGCTCCCCGAGATGCGGAAACTGGTGGGCAGCTTGAAAGCGCCGGTCTGGCGGTCGGCCAGGCGGTCCAGGCGGCCGATGTCATTGCCCGGGTAGATGTCTTCGGGCGGCAGCTTGACCCGCAGCCTGTCCCCGCCGAACTGCATGTTGGTGCCCAGGTTGGTGATAGTGAAGGCCAGGCGTACCGGGTAGCCGTAAACCACCTCGTGGTAGTTGGTGCCCATGTCGAAAGCCACCGCATCCTGGGTCAGGCCGTAGATGTCCTCGTGCACGCTCTTGACCACGATCCCCGCGCTGAAACGGTCTGAGAAATTGTAGGCCAGGGCGCCCCCGGCACTCATGCTGTAGGCGCTGTAGAACTCGCCGGTGCCCTCCGGCTGGGTCTCGGTGGTCACCTCCTGCTCCCCGCTGCCGAGTATCGAGAGGAAAGCTCCCAGCACCATGCGGTTTTCCCAGACCGGCAGGGCCACCGCACCGTAGGTGTAGCGGATGTCGAGCGGGCGCTCGACTACGGCCAGGAATACCTCGCGCTGCTCGATAAAGCCCAGGCCGGCCGGGTTCCAGTAGATGGCTGTAATATCATCCGCTGCGGCCGAGTAGGCTCCGCCCATGGCCACGGCCCGCGGTCCCACCGGGATGGTCAGGAACTCAGCCGCCCGGGTACCCACGCCGCTCAGTCCGCTCACCCTGCCGGCGCCCGGGTTGGCCGTGCCCGTGCCGGAAGCAGCCCGGCCGGGGGAGGCTGCGCCCAGGTAAAGGCCAAGCAGCAGGAGAACTGCGTATTTTTTGGTCTTTTCAGCCATCCGGCCTCTCATTGAATGATACTGAACTTGCCCAGGTGTTCCTCGCCGGTCTCGTCATCACGGACGTGGAAGTAATAGATCCCGCTGGCCATCTGGTCTCCGAAGCGGGTGGTCAGGTCGAAAGAGAACTGTCCGCTGTTGCGGTCCGTCGCCCCGCCGAGCGATCCCTCCTGGCCCGGGCCGTGATGCAAGATGTTCACCAGGTTGCCGCTGACCGTGTAGATGCGGATCGTGGCCCTCAGGGACAAGTGGGTGAACATGACCGAGCGTTTATATGGGCTGGAGTCGAAAAGGCTGCTGGCCAGGTAGGGGTTGGGCACCACCTTGATCTGCTCCAGCCTCTCGGGGGCTGAGGAGCGGGTGGCCGGTGTGAGCATCAGGGCCAGGCGCATCCCGGCGAACGGGGCGGTAAAGTGCACGCTCTGGGTCAGGCTGGTGACGAAACCCAGGTCCAGGGTCCATTCATCCCCGGGCCCAGGCCGGTGGGAGATGTTCCTGACGTCCAGCTCGACCCCCCGCAGGTAAAGGGCCATCCTCTCCAGGCCCGGGAAATCCGGGTCCGGCACGAATACTGCCTCCCGTACCAGGCTGGTCAGCCGCTGGTCTTTCGGTCGGATGATCTGATCTTCGTAGATTTCCTGGTGGTCGAACAAGTCCAGGGGCAGGAACCCCCAGCCGTCCGCCACCATCTCGTTGAAGCGCACCGGGACATTGTTGGCAGCATCCCAGACCTCCAGGGAGTTATCCTCGAGCCAGCGGATTACCAGCGAGCCGGGGGTGAACTGGCCAGCCACGCAGGTGGTGCGGCTGATCAAACCGTTCATTTGCTGCGAGATAAAGGGCTGGTGCACTACGAAGTCCGGGTACTCTATGCTGCCTGTCAACTCGTAGGAGCCAGTCTCCAGCGAGATCGCCTGCAGCTCTCCGCTGCCGGCGGGTTTGACTCTGAGGGGAGCGATCTTGGCATAGTTCAGGCCGCCTTTCCTGAAATAAGCGGTCCCATTGAATGCCGGGCCGTCCGCTGCCAGGGCCCCGCTGAAAGTGAAAGGCTCCACCTGTTCGACCACCTCATCCGCCGGGTACAGGCCCTCGACCTCGTGGTAAGGTATGGTGAAAGTGCCTTTGGTGGTGGGGTTTCCTTCCGGGTCCTCGAAGTGGACAAAGTGGCGGTGGTTGCGGGTGTCCTTGTCGGTGTGCTCGATCGAGTCCACCACCAGGTAGCCTCCCAGCGGCGGCACCTTCTCCGGGTCGATCACCACCACCTGGCTGAGCTCGGCCGCAAAAGCATTCACAGTCGGCGGGATCTCCGTGGAGAAATAGCCGACCTCGGCCCGCAGCGAGACATCTCCTACGTCCGCCAGCTTCTCCCAGGCTGCAGACAGGCCCTCTGCAGGCTCCTCCCCGAAAAAGTCGACCTGTTTCCAGTTCCCCGAGCCGGTAACTATCGTGGTGGAGGGGCTGCGGGGGATGGCCAGCTGGAAGAACTTTCCCTCGGCGTCCTGGCGCCGGAAGTTCAGGCTGGACTCCAGGGACTCGTTGCCCAGCAGCACGGGGTTGAAATCATAGGAAGCGACCGTATAGAAGACCGGTACGCCGTTGATCAGGCCACCGACGTCCTCGCCCCGGTCGGTAAAACTGAATGCCAGGCCGGTATTGGTCCCCAGCTCGATGGTCTCGACCACGTCTTCCAGACCCTGGCCGGTCTTCCGTGCCCGGACTATGGAATAGGTCTGGAACTCGTTGTCCAGGTCGAAGCTGGCGATCACCCTGGCGTCCTCTGCAGTGCCGGTAAGCGAGCGGTAGACACGGAAGCCCTCGAAGTCCCGGGTCCGGTAGCCCAGGTCGGGGAAATCGGGTGAGGGCGGCCGGGAGGCGGCCGCCTCGGTCAGGGCATACGGGTCGTCGGCGGACACCGGCAGGTCATCCCAGGTAATGGTTACCTGACGGTCGCCGGGGACCAGCCTCATGCGCGGGGGCGGGGGAGGAGACGGCACGATGAAGAAGTTCCGGTAAACCTCTCCGGCGGCTTGCCATACCTGGATGATCGGTTTGAACTCTCCGTCCACGCTAAGGTTGTTGAGGTCCACCTCGGAATGGGCCGGCCGGGCGAAATAGAAAGCGGCCACCACCTTTTTATGCTCGGCGCGCAGGGTGTTGGGAAGCTCGAACGGGCCGGAGACGATGTTCTGGCGCAGGTCGTGGACTATATCGGCCACGATCAGGTTGGCGTAAGGATCATACGGCGGCACCCGCACCTCGTTGGGGTCTCCGGAGAGGATACGGTACGCCTCTGCGTCATCCACCGGGTCGGGGCGCTCGCCGCCGTTGGTGTTGATAGTAAAGAGGCTCATCCGCTCGGCGCTCTCGGCCAGAACATCCTGGTCGAACTCGTAGAACAGGCCCGTGCGGGGGTCCTTGAGCCCGGCCTGGACTATGTCGGCGAAGGTCTCATCCACCAGGCCGTTGCCTACCGGGAACAGGGGATTGGGGTTGTCTATGCTGTCGCTGTCGGTGGGGCCTTCCAGGAAGCTGGTGCCCAGGAACGCCGGGGTCCCGTTGAAATTGAGCTCGCTGAAATCCGAGTCGAAAGCTATCGACATGTTGCGCACCGGGCTTACCGCGCAGCGGTCGTCCAGAGCGTTCTCGCCGATGTCGAAATCGTTCCTGATATTGACGAAGGCTTCGTGGATGTCGTAGCCGGGCACCACGTCCGGGTCGCTGACATAGTCCGAGGCGTTGTAGATCCGCCAGGTGACGAACATCACGTCCGAGAGCTCGGTGAGCGAATAGAGCATCACCTGCTGGCGGACCTCCACACCCAGGCGCAGGTTGCCCGCGGCGGAGTTGACCGGAGCATCGATGTCGGTGAAGATCGAGACGATGTCCTGCTCGCTGTGCACGTCCGGGACCAGGCTGCCGAAAGCAGGGCTGTTGGGGTTCCGGTCTTCGACCAGGAACTCCGGCGGCCACTCAGCCAGGTCGGTCTCGGAGGTGCTGAAATAGAGCCGGCTTTTCACGTCATCGGAGCTCTCGCCGGGTCTTCCCTCGCGCCATTCGCTGTCGAACACCAGGTTGGTCTCCACCACGTCCGAGGCGATCCCGTCCCCGTCCGAGTCGATAATCCCCATCACCTGCAGCCCGACCTGGAAAACGTAGGCATCCTCCGAGCCGGAAGGCCAGAAACCGCCCGGGGTAACGCTTCCGCGGTTGGGGTCCACCGCCAGGTACCCGTTGTTCGACATGTTGAACTCGATACGGTTGCCGGTGGTGATCCTGGTCTGGAAGCTCGCCAGGGCCGGGCCGGCTGGACGGGCTTTGCCCTTGCCGGAAGAGGCGGGATACCCGGCCGGGGCAGGGCCCGCAGAAACCGCCAGCAGCCAGAGAATTGCCAGGATATGACGACAGCGGTATGCGGATATTTTTATCATTGCCTGCATCTGAAAAACCCGGCGTCTGTTGATAAAACCAGCAGTGTGTTGCAATATTGAGCAGAATTCAGGGTATAAAAGCTGTCAAGGGCCGTTTCCACTGTTGGGACAACAATATGCGGCGAGGAATCTTTAATTGCATAATAAAAAGAAATTTTACAGTTACACTGGAAACGTCTTGCCTTGACCTTGACAGCCGACAAAGCATTGATCTTCAACCTGGGTGAGTTGAAATTTTGCTTCAACGCCCTTTTATCCCGGAGCATTCATAAATTTTAGCAGCGAGTAAGCCCTGTGCTCTGCCAGCCCGCGCCCACCGTTGTTTCAACATGCACAAGACAAAGTCCTCATGAATTATCCGGGTTAGAAATCCACGTTCACCCCGAAGCGGACCTCCCGCGGCCGGAGGTAGGCCAGGGGGTTGTCCAGGCCGGCCAGCAGGCTGGCCAGCTTCAGGGCCACGATCTCGTTCTTGGTAACGAACCCGTCCCCGTCGATGTCCTGGATCTTGACCAGGTTCTCGGCGTCATCGCCCGGCAGGTTTTCCTTCTGGTCCGCAAGGCTGAGGCGGTCGACCTTTTCCCCGCTGCCGTCGCGGAAGTCCGGGCGGTCGTTGAAAGCTTCCCCGATGATGAAAGCATCCACGCCCGGGCTGCCGGTGGTGGGGTTGAGGTAGTCGATATTGAAGTTTTCCCAGCCGAAAATGTTATAGACCTCGGTGAAGACAGCCACCTGGAAGCGCTCGCCGAAAAAGGGCAGTTTTTTGTTCAGGCGCAGGTTGAGGTTCTTGAAAGATGGCCCGCGCTCGTTGTTGTTGGTGCTCGAGGGGTTGCCGTCCCTGCCCAGCCTGGTGTAGGGCTGTCCGCTGCCGTAGCTGAAAGTGGCGAACCCGTGGATGTCCCTGAGGGCTATGTCGGGCCGGCTGCCCTGGCTGAAAATCCGCGGCAGGCGGAAGTTGAGCTGCAGGTTGAGCTGGTGTGTCCGGTCGTAGTCGATCGGGGTCTGCTGGCGCGGCGGCGGCTGCACCCCGCGCTTGCCGGTAACCGGGTCGAAAAAAGTCTGGCGGCCGAAAGTCAGGATGTACTCCTGGGGGTCGCTGCTGGTGGCGCGGGGGAAACTGAGGGTATAGGTGGCATTGAGCCCCCACAGGCCGCTCATCCGCTTGGTGAAAGTGATCTCCAGCCCCTTGGTGTTCATCTTGTCGCGGTTGGTGTAGACACTCAGGGTGGCGTTGCTCCTGGTGGTGCTGCGGTCCGTTACGCCCCCCAGGTCGAGCAGTTGCGCCGGGGTCATCTGCCTTACCGCGATATCGCCCTTGACCTCGGTGTGGTAGCCGACAAAGTCGAGCCGCAGGTCCTCGCTCAGCAGGGTGGTGAAACCCAGCTCGAACATGCTGGTCTGGCTCATCTCCAGCTCGCCGTTGCCGAAAATGTTGTTGGTGTTGCCCCCCAGGTCGAAACGGAAGTCCTGGTTCATGTGGGTATAGATGTCCTTGAAACTGGGGGCCTGGAAGAAATGGCCGTAGGAGAGCCGGATCTGTGAGCGGTCGGTCACCGGGTGCGCCACGCTGAGGCGCGGGCTGAGGAATACCTGGCGCTCGGGCCTGTACCTGGGATCTTCCGGGCGGGCCTCGCCGATCACCAGGGGAAAGTTACCGTTCAGGTCCAGGTAATCCAGCCGGACTCCATAGTCCAGCACCAGGTCGCCGAAATCCAGGATATTCTGCAGGTAGGCGGCGGCCAGCCTCGGCCTGGTCTCGTAAAAGTCCTGGAACACTCCGCCGGTCTGGTAGAAGTCCCGCTCCTGCAGGTGGGACAGTTTCAGGTCCACGCCGGTCTTGGCCCGGAAATACCTGCCGAGCTGGCTTTCCAGGTCGGCCTTGAGAGAGACCCGGTCCTCGCGGCTGTTCTCGAGGCTGGTGAAGAGGCCGGAGTTGATGAAAGAAACGCTGTAATTGCCCCGGCCCTCGGGCAGCTCGGTAATGGTGGAGGCGAATATGGTGTTGTTCCCCGGTACGGCGGAGGGCCAGATGCCCCGGCTGCGCTCCTCGGTTGAGCTTGTGCCGGATGGCTCGTGCTGCTCGCCCTCGAGGCCGCTGTTGGTCGCGTTGCGGTAGATGTCGTCGGGCCGGAGACGGTTTCCATCGATGACCTCGAGTCTGGACAGGCCGAAGCCGCCCCAGGTCTCGCGGCCGAGCGATTCGAGGGTCGGGGTGCCCAGCACCAGGGCGTTGCGGTAGAGGTTGCCGCGCAGCTTGAAATTGGTGTTGCGCAGGGCGTTCTGCTCGACAATCCAGTCGAGCCCGGCGGTGGCGTTGTGGGTGGTTATCCTGGCGGCGATGTTGCTGCGCAGGGGGTTGTTGAAAATGTTGGCGTGCGAATAGCCCCGGCGCTGCTTGCGGCTGTTCTGGTAGGTGGCCAGCCACTTGAGGTTTTCGTTCTGGAAATAAGTCAGCTTGGTCGAGATGGAATACTGGTCGTCGCCGTTGCCGGGCAGCCTGGCCGGGTTGGGATTATAGAATTTACCGGTGGGTGTGACCTTGCGCTTGTCATCCACCGTGCCGGCCACGCCGTCCGAGCCGGTGAAATCATCGCCCTGGATGAAGCGCCGGGTATCGCCGCTCCCGTCGCCGTCCGTGTCCTCGAAATAGATGTTGCTGAACGAGTAGAGGTTCAGGTACTGGATGCCGGAAAGGTAGGAATCGGCGTCCAGGGCCCCGCCGCCCTCTTTCGAGGCTGGTGAGTTGGGATCGTAGAGGCCGAGGGTGTTGAGGGTCTGGTTCAGCCGGTCGATGAAACGGTTGTCGATACCGCGGAACCCGCCGGCGCTGGGGGAGCGGTCGGCGCGGCCCAGCAGCTCGGTGGAGAAGAAGAAGCCGGCGCCGTCCAGGTATTTTACCGGCCCCCCGATATCGGCGCTCAGGCGGTTGTAGCCGTAATCCTGGCCACGCGGCATGGGGGCGTCGCTGATCACACGCGCGCTGCCGGAGAGCTGGGTCCCGCCCTCGCGGGTGATCTCGTTGATCACCGCTGCGCCCGCCTGGCCGTACTCGGCGCTGAAGCCCCCGGTCACTACGCTGACCTCCTCTACCGCATTGGTAGCCACGTGCAGCGGGGTGTTGTCCGCCTGGTAAGGCCTTTCGTTGAAGCTGCGCACCAGGATACCATCGATGTACACAGCCTCGCGGCCGGCCCTGCCGCCGCGGATGCTGAACTGGCCGTAGGGGTCGGTAGCCACCCCGGCCTGCAGGGCCAGGATACCCTCAACCGTCTCGGCGGGTATCTCTTTGGCGGTCTGGGAGCCGAACCGCTGGGCGGTCTGCACGTTGTCGCGGGGAACCAGCGGCGCCTCTTCGGCTTTCACTACTATTGCCTCCAGCTCGGTAATCCCGGGCTCGAGTGCAGCATCCAGGGTGCTGGTGTGGCCTGCGGAAAGCTGTACCCCGTCGACAGTCCTGGTGCGGTAGCCGGTGTGGCGGAAAGTTACCGAGCGCGAACCCACCGGCAGGTTGAGAATGAAATAGTAACCGTCCGCGCCTGTTACATTCCCCAGCCTGGTCCCCTCCACTTTGACCTGGACTCCCTGGATCGGCGCCCCGGTCGTCAGGTCGGTAACCGTGCCTTCCAGCTTGGCCCCGGTCTGCGCGCGGGCGGGAAGCACCAGGAACCCCAGCAGCGCGACACAGGCCGCAAAGATAATGTTTTTCTGCAGCAAACGGGTCATCTTTTCACAGGGGTGAAATATTGGTCCGGAACAAGTCCGCTTGGGGGGGCAAGGTACAAAACCGAGGGTGGCTTGTCAAGATAAATAAAATGAGAGCCGGGTTCCGTGAATAGAATAAGCCTTTGTAAAATAATAAATTAGGACAATTTCCTAAACAGTACTGCTATTGTTACACCCGCGGGCTGCCCAGGGTTCCGTTTGGCCGGGCCGGGCGCCCGGACAGCACGGCCGGCCAGGCCGGATCAGGATTGACAATTCCGCGCGCCGGTAGTAGATTGGCACCCGGTCGGATGCAGGAAAAACATGTTAGTACAAAGCGGCTGATGCCTTTGCGGAGAGGTGCCCGAGAGGCCGAAGGGGCACGATTGGAAATCGTGTGGCGTGCAAGCGTCCGAGGGTTCGAATCCCTCCCTCTCCGCCAGTTGATTGAAGCGGATATCCGGTTGATTTTACGAGATATCCGCTCTGTTTATCCCTCATGGATCAGAGCACACCTAATATTTTTCCAAATAAATTATCACTCGGCGGCTATGTCCGGATATTGGCACGTAATTTGAACAACAGGCAGGATATCG
>JAFGTO010000148.1 GCA_016934095.1 Candidatus Glassiibacteriota bacterium | reverse complement strand
GAGCCGGCGATGATCAGCACGTTGTTGTTGAGCACGAAACCGGTCGAGGCGGCCGCGATACCAGAGTAGGAGTTGAGCAGGGCTATCACCACGGGCATGTCCGCACCGCCGATGGGGATCACCAGCAGCACGCCGAGCACCGAGGCGACAGCCACCATGATCCAGTAGGAAGCCACCGGGTCGATAAACGACGGCTCGACCACCAGGAAGGTCCCGAAAACCACGGCGACCAGGAAAATGACGGCGTTGATCGCGTGCTGGCCGCGGAAGAGCACCGGGTTGCCCGGGATCAGGAACTCCTGAAGCTTGGCGAATGCCACCAGGCTGCCCCAGAGGGTCACCGCGCCCACGATACCCGAGGCGGCTGTCGAGACCGAGCTCTGCAGGTGGGAGCCCTCGCCGACCAGGCCCGGCACCACCAGGGCCAGGCCGGCCACCAGGAAAGAGCCCGCACCCCCGAAACCATTGAACAGCGCCACCATCTGCGGCATGGCGGTCATCTGGATCTTGAGCGCCAGCACCGCCCCGACAGCGGAGCCCAGCACTATCCCGGCCAGGATAACCTCGAACCTCAGGACATGCTGATCGAAAAGAGTAACCACCACGGCCAGCAGCATGCCCACTGCACCGATCAGGTTGCCGCGCACTGCCGTGCGCGGGTGTGCCAGGCCTTTCAGCCCGAGAATGAACAGGACCGCAGCCACCAGGTAGGCCAGGTTGATCAGGGAATTCATCAGCTCTTGGTTCATCGGTCACTTTTTCTTCTGGAACATTCTCAGCATCCGGTGGGTGACCATGAAACCACCCACCACATTAATGGTAGCGAACACCACTGCGGCGAAACCCAGGATCGAGGCGGCTGTCGTCTCCTCGGCCCCGGCGGCGATCAGGGCCCCGATCAGGGTAATCCCGGAGATCGCGTTCGAGCCGGACATCAGCGGAGTATGCAGGATCGGCGGCACCTTGGTGATCACTTCGAAGCCCACGTAGACCGCCAGCACGAAAATTGTCAGACAGCCGATAAAGATCTCCATCAGTCGCTCCCCCCCTGGCCGGCGGTTTTCGGGGCAAGCCCCAGGATCTCGCGCACCCGCGGGTGCACCACTTCGCCGCCGGCGGCAACCAGGGTCTCACGGGTTATTTCGTCTTCCGTATCGATGACGAGCTGACCCTCTTTGATCAAGTGCAGCAGGAAGGTGGTGACGTTCCTCGAATACATCTGGCTGGAGTGGTAGGGTACGGTGGACGGCAGGTTGACCGGGCCGATGATGCTCACCCCGTGCTCAAGCACTGTCTCGCCGGGTTTGGTCAGCTCGCAGTTGCCGCCGCGCTCGGCGGCCAGGTCGACTACTACCGAGCCGGTACGCATGTTCTCGACCATACCGGCGGTAACCAGCACCGGCGCTTTCTTGCCGGGGACCGCGGCGGTGGTGATAACCACGTCGCTATCCGCAACCGCCCGGGCCATCATCTCGCGCTGCCTGCGCAGGAACTCCTCGTTCATTTCCCTGGCGTAGCCGCCGGAGTCCTCGGCCTCCCCGGCCTCGAGCTCCAGCTCCAGGAACTTGCTCCCCAGGCTCTCGACCTGCTCCTTGACCGCGGGCCGCACGTCGTAAGCCTGGACTACTGCGCCGAGACGCCTCGATGTAGCTATGGCCTGCAGGCCCGCCACGCCTGCGCCGACCACGAACACTCTGGCCGGGGTGGCTGTACCGGCCGCGGTCATCATCATCGGGAACATCCGGGGCAGGTGGCCCGCGGCCAGCAGCACGGCCTTGTAGCCCGACACGGTAGCCATCGAGGAGAGCGCATCCATGCTCTGAGCCCGGGTGATCCGCGGCATCAGCTCCATGGAAAAAGCAGCGGCGCCGGTGCCTGCCAGGCGCCCGGCAGCTCCGGCATTGGATAGCGGCTCGAGGAAAGCGATCACTGCCTGGCCCTGCCGCACGCGCTCCAGGTCGGCATCCCCCTGAGGGTTCGCACCGAACGCCTGGTACTGCAGCACGATGTCCGCCCGGGAGAAAACCTCGTCGCGGCTGACGGCCAGTGCGGCGCCTTTGTCCCGGTAGGCCCGGTCAGGGTAGCCTGCAGCCTCCCCGGCGCCCTGTTCCACCAGGACCTCCAGGCCCGCCTTGACCAGTCCCGGCACGGCATCCGGGACAACCGCCACCTGGCAGCCTCCAGGATAGGTTTCCCTGGGAACGCCGACAATCATCTGTTTATCCCTCTTCAGTCTCTAAGCGGCCGGGCAGGCCCCGGACCGCAATGGACATTGGCCGCCGCCGGCATACCGCTTTTACCGGCGGCTGGACAGGCAGGCTTTGCCGCCTGCCGAGTTCTCTTGCAATAACTTAGGTTTACTGCTAAAAGTTACCGGCCGGCTGATTTATTATATCCGGATTCCGGGGCGGACGCAAATGCGGCCGCGTTTTTTCCGCCGGCTGCATGATTTTATTCAGCAAATTACAGGCTGCTTTCATTCTGCGTTCAAGTACTCATCGATAGCCCGCGCCGCCTTGCGGCCGGCGCCCATGGCCAGGATCACCGTGGCCGCCCCGGTCACAATGTCGCCCCCGGCGAACACTCCCGCCTTGGTAGTGGCCCCGGTCTCCGGGTCGGCGTTGATAGTGCCCCAGCGGCTGGTGGCCAAGTCGGGCGCACTGCTGGGAATCAGCGGGTTGGGCGCATTGCCGATGGCCACGATCACCGTGTCCACCTCTATGACAAACTCCGAGCCCTCGATGGGCACCGGCCGTCTCCTGCCCGAGTCATCCGGCTCGCCCAGTTTCATGCTCAGGCACTCCATTCCCCTGACCCAGCCCTTGCCATCGTCAAGGATGCGCACCGGGTTGGTCAGCAGCTTGAGCTGGACCCCTTCCTCCTCGGCGTGGTGGATCTCCTCGATCCTGGCCGGCATTTCCTTGCGCGAGCGCCGGTAGACTATGTGCACGTTTTCCGCACCCAGCCGCAGGGCGGTCCGGGCCGAATCCATCGCCACGTTCCCGCCGCCGATCACGGCCACGTTGCGGCTCTTGATAATCGGCGTATCGTAGTCCGGGTCGAAAGCTTTCATCAGGTTGGAGCGGGTAAGATACTCGTTGGCGCTGAAAACACCATTGAGGTTTTCCCCGGGGATGCCCAGGAAAAGAGGCGCACCGGCACCGCTGCCCACGAAAACAGCTTGATACCCGTCGCTGTTCAGCAGGTCGTCAATCGTCTCACGCTTGCCTATGATAGCATTGTACTCGAACTCGACTCCCATTTTCTCCAGGAATTCGATCTCCTGGCGCACGATCTCCTTGGGCAGCCGGAATTCGGGGATCCCGTAAACCAGCACGCCTCCGCCTTTGTGCAGGGCCTCGAAAACGGCCACCTGGTGGCCCATCCTGATCAGGTCGCCCGCCACCGTCAGTCCCGCCGGACCGGAGCCGATCACCGCCACTTTCTTTCCCGTAGGCGGAGCTTTCTCCGGTATCTCGACCTCCCCCGATTCCCTCTCGTAGTCCGCGACAAACCTCTCCAGCCTGCCGATAGCGATGGGCTCCCCTTTCACCCCGACCGTGCAGAACTTCTCGCACTGCTCCTCCTGCGGGCAGACCCGTCCGCAGATAGCCGGCAGCAGGTTCTTCTCGTGCACCTTCCGGGCCGCGCCCAGGAAATCCCCCTCGGCGATCAGCCTGATAAACCCCGGGATGTCTATCTCTACCGGGCAGCCGACTTCCATTTCCCCGGTCTGCTTGTTCACCCGCCCGGTGATACAGGTCGGTTTCTTGCACTGCATGCACCTGCGGGCCTCTGCCACCGCCTGCAGCGGGGTGTAGCCGTAGGGCACCTCACGGAAGTTCTTCACCCTTTCTTCCGGGGCCTGCTCGGGCATGGGCTGG
>JAFGTO010000147.1 GCA_016934095.1 Candidatus Glassiibacteriota bacterium | reverse complement strand
GCGGCCAGGGCCAGGCCCCGCAAGGCAGGCGCCTGCCCGGGCAGGAGCAAGCCGAACCCGGTAACCAGGTCCACCGCCAGAAGGCAGACAGTACTCAGGAACAGTACCACCATCCAGTTCATGCCGCAAAACTCCAGCACCACGGCGAGGGTCCCATCGCCGGCGTGCCCATAGACCCGGCCCAGGAAAAAGACTGTCCAGAGGACCAGGCCTGCCCCGATCAGCAGTTTCAGCGGGACATGGTGCCTCACCAGCGGCACCGTGCCGGCGCGCCAGAAAACATAAGCCTGCATCATGGTTACCGCGATTGTCAGGATGCTTCCGAACACTTGTTCTCCCGTGTGTGATACTTGCCCGACCCGGCCGCGCAACAGCAGCAGGCCCGGGCGCTTAATACTGTCGGCCCGGGTCCGCCGGTCAGGGAGGTTATTTCTTCTGGTGGGCCAGCATTCTCAGGGCCAGGGCCAGTTGCCGGTGGCCGGGCTTGTATTCGAGGCCCCGCCGGTAGAGCTGCCCGGCCAGCTCCGGCCTGTTTGTTCGCTCGTAGATTTTCCCCAGCTCCAGGTAGCTGTCAGTGTCGAGGGGGTTCAGCTCCAGGCCCTTTTCGTAGGCTGCAGCGGCCTTCTCCAGCCTGCCGGTGTTTTCGTAGGCCAGGCCCAGGTTGAGATATGCACAGGCGAACGTGCTGTCGCAGGCGGCGGCCTGCTCCAGGATGAACGCCGCCTCCGGGTAGCGGTCCTGCAGCAGCAGGTACCCCAGCTGGTTGTAAGGTATGGCGTCCTTGCTTCTCTGCGGGCGCACGATCAGCCTCTCCAGGGAAGCGGAATTGATCCCGGCGGCTGATTCTCCGGCATTCAGCCTGGTTATCAATCCGATCAGCGGGCGGTACCTGAGGTTCCGCTCGCAGTAGGACCGGTAGACCAGGACAGTTGCCAGCACAAGGAAAACCCCCAGACAAACATGGAGCAGTCTCGCCGCGCCCCTGCTGCGTATCCCCGCGGGTACCGGCACGTATGCCGCATAAACGAGGACGGCGAGGAAAGCCGCCGGGGCCAGGGTGTAAGTCCAGTGCCCCTGCACCAGGCCGTAACCGACACAGGCAGCCAGGCAAAAAGCTATGGCAGCTCTTGGCCAGGGAAAAAGCAGGAAGGCCACCAGGGGCACCAGACTGATCAGCATCTCGCAGCTTCCTATCAGGAACAGGTGGCAGGCCGCCAGGACCAGCAGGAAACCCAGGGCTGCCACCGGGACAGCAAGCCGCACCGGGAATCCCCGGATGCCTTTTGCATCTGCTGCTTTCCCTGGCAGCGGTATTTTTACCCTGGGCCCGCCCAGCACGATACCCGCCAGCACAGTGCAGATCATCAGCCAGTGCCAGAGCTCCTCCGTGAGCAGCGGGAGCCAGTCGGCACTGATCTGGGTGGTTTTCAGGTGGCAGAGCATGTGCAGCGGAAACAGCAGCAGGAGCAGGTAACCTGCGGGTTTCTTGGAGGACGCTCCGGTGGCGATCAATAAAAAGGGCCAGAAAAAGTCGAAGCCCACCGAGATCCAGGCCACAATCCCGGCCCAGGGAACGGCTGCGTAATAGGGGTTCCTGACCTGGATTGTCCAGATCCACCACTGGCTCCCCGTAGCCACCGCTTCAACAGCATAGGAGGCGGCCCCCATGATCAGGCAGACCAGGCCGAGCAGGCGCAGCACAGGCACCGTGTCCCGCCGGCCGCCGCCGTGCAGCCACAGGAAACGCTCGGCCAGGGACCAGCTCAGGTAGATGATGAAAGTCCAGCCCACGCACTCCTGCAGCGAGACATTCCAGATGCGTATCACCGGCTTGACAAAAATGTACGGGAGGGAGCCGCCGCCCAGTACCCGGGTGATAATGACATGGATCAGGTTGCCCCTGACAATGCCGAAAAGGAAACTCGAGCAGAAAAAGCCGATAGTTATCGCCCTGCCGCGAAGACTCCAGGAGTGGGCGAAAAGCAGGGCCAGCAGCAGGGTCGACAGGATGATCATCACGAGGCTCATGCCCGGTTTCCTTTTAAGGGGCGCTCACTAATGTACGGTTTAAATGGAACTGTGGTGGGGGAAAGGGAAAAAACTTTTGCAAAAGTTTTTTCCCTTTTCCCCGGACCCCCTTTCTCTTTTTCAAAAACCTTTACCAGGTAAGACATTGGCGAAAACAAGGCTCCGATGTGTCCGCCAAGCAGCGAAAGGGTAAATATTATGTTGCCGATGAACTGCGGGTTCCTCTGCCTGCGGCCGGGCCATCAGAGGTAATCCCGGCCGTTGAGGCTCCTGACAACGGATTCCTGCCATTCGTTCAGCCCGGACTTCATGGATTCGGCCCGTCTTTGCTGCCGGTCCAGGACATTGTCTTGCTCCCGGGGGTCATCTGCCAGGTTGTAGAGCTCGAACCTGACGCCGCCGTCCTCATCCTGGATGCGGTGGAGCTTCCATGGCCAGTCGAGCCAGGCGGCATGTCCGGGGAAAGAGTCTTCCGGGTATTGTCCACTGATCTCACCTGCCTCCAGGCGCAGGCGGGATGAGTCGCCCACCTCGCTGCCATCTCTTTGCGCCTGCAGCAGCTCTGTCATCCATTGTTTGCTCGGCGTGCCGATACCAGGGACCGGATAGTCCCAGAACCCCATCGGTTTCGGCCGGGCTTTCATCTTTCCATCGAGCAGGGGAACCAGGCTGATCCCATCCAGCGGCGGCTGGTTTTCCACCTGCACGCCGGTTATTTCAAGCAGGGTGGGGTAGATATCCTCTGTATTGCAGGGGATGGCGGTCGTGCCTGGCCCGGGGAGACGGTCCGGCCATTCGAGCAGCGCCGGGACCCTGAGACCACCCTCGTAGATCTCGGCCTTGTGGCCGCGGCCCCCGGTGGAGCCGATCCCCGCAAGACCGCCGTTGTCGCTGCAATACCAGAGGATGGTATTGCGGTGGATGCCGAGGGCGCGCAGCTCATTGCGCAGCATGCCGAAAGCCCGGTCCATGCCGGTTATCTCGCCGTAAAAATGCTGGAGGCTTTCTTCCAGCCCGCTGTAAGGAGCGCGGTCCTGCTCCAGCGCCTGGTGCGGCTGGTGGGGGGAGCCGAACCAGACTAAGGCAAGGAAAGGCCGGGACCCTGCTGCATGTTTGCGCATGAACTCGATTGCAGCCTCGACAGTAACCGCGGAGCTTTCGCCCAGTGTCTGGACTGCTTTCCCCTCGCGGCTGAGGATAGGGTCGTTGTCGAAGAAGTTCG
>JAFGTO010000146.1 GCA_016934095.1 Candidatus Glassiibacteriota bacterium | reverse complement strand
GCCACCGCCAGGGCGTTTTCGCAGTGCCGCCTCATCCTCAGCGGCAGGGTTTCCAGTCCCTGCAGGAAGAGGAATGCATTGAACGGGCTGATCGCCGGGCCGAGGTCGCGCAGCAATTGCACCCTGGCCTTGATTGCATAGGCGATACCCGGCGCCGCCGCCTGGTCGTGGTTGCCGAAAGCCTTCCAGTAGCTCATCCCGTGGTAGGAGGGGTCCGGCTCCACCAGCTCGGGGAACTTGCCGTTGTTCCAGTCGAACCTGCCCCCGTCCACTATCGCCCCTCCGATCGAGGTCCCGTGGCCGCCGATGAACTTGGTCAGCGAATAGATCACTATGTCCGCCCCCAGGTCCAGGGGACTCAGCAGCGGCGGCGGGCTCACCGTGTTGTCCATTACCAGGGGGATCCCGTGGCTGTGGGCGACCCCGGCAATGGCCGGGTAGTCGTCCACGTTGTTCTTGGGGTTGCCGATAGACTCCAGGTAGAGCAGCCGGGTGTTGTCATCGATGGCCCCGGCGAAATTCCCCGGGTCCGAGCTGTCCACGAAACGCACCTCGATACCCAGCTTGGGCAGGGTATAGTGGAAAAGGTTGTAGGTGCCGCCGTAGAGGTAGCTGGTCGAGACAATGTTCTGGCCGGAGCGGGTGATATTGAGCACGGCGAGGGTTTCCGCCGCCTGCCCCGAGGCCACGGCCAGCGCCGCAGTGCCGCCGTTCATGGCGGCCAGGCGTTTCTCCAGCACGTCGGTGGTCGGGTTCATGATCCGGGTGTAGATATTGCCGAACTCCTTGAGCTCGAAAAGGTCCGCCGCGTGCCTGGTGTCGCGGAACTGGAAACTCGTCGTCTGGTAAATGGGAACCGCCCGGGCCCCGGTCGCCGGGTCCGGCGCCTGCCCGGCATGCAGGGCCTGTGTCTCGATACCCTCCCGGTATTTTTCACTCATGGGAATCCTCCGCCTGGATTTATCGTGATTTTCCGTCTTTGTTTCCTGTTGGCCGTGCGCCCGGCGTGGGGCCGGGTCAGTCGCCTGCCGCGGCAATGAGCGGCCGCGGGGCACTCAGATCTCGTAATTAAAACTGTCTTTCGCCGATATGCTGCGCCAGCGCTCGACAATGTCCGACATGGTAGTACCGTCGTAAACCGAATCCAGCGCCTGCTTGGCTTTCAGCCAGAAATCGTAGAAAGGACACTCGCAACTGAATTCGCACTTGGAATTCTGCCCGCTGTCGCTCACGCAGGCAACCGGGGCCAGATCCCGGTCGACAAAGCGCACTACCTCGCCGATGGTGATCTGCTCAGGCCTGCGCGCCAGGATGTAACCGCCCTCGACACCCCTGCGGCTCTGAACGAAGCCCCCCTGCCGCAGCTCGCTGAGGATGACTTCCAGAAACCTCTTGGGGATCCTCTGCTTGCTCGCGATCAGCCCGATTTTCACCGGCTGGGACTGACTGGCGTTCAGAGACAGCTCGAACAATGCGCGCAGGGCATAGTAACATTTGTTGGAGATTTGCATTTTAAGGTCGCCGGCAAATTATATAGTTCATTAAATCAATCGAGTTAATAAGCAATTTAAGGCCGTTTCACCGGCCTGTCAAGTGCAAACAGGGTTCAGGTGAGAGGAAACGGCTGGAAAATGCTGCTGGCAGGTTGCAGGCGGGGAAAGATAAAAAGCGAGGGAGGCCCGGGCTTTTGGCGGCTCAGGCCAGCTCGAGGATTGCCTCCGGGATGCGGTCCAGGTCCAGCACCTGGTCTGCCGCACCGAGCTTGATAGCTTCCTTGGGCATGCCGAAGACCACGCAGCTTGCCTCGCTCTGTGCGATGGTGTCGGCTCCGTTCTTTTTCATCTCCAGCATGGCGTTTGAGCCGTCCCCCCCATCCCGGTGAGCATGATGCCGATGGCGTTGCGGCCCGCGAACCTGGCCACAGAGCCGAACAGCACCTCGACCGAGGGCCGGTGGCGGCAGACCAGGGGACCGAACTTGACCTGGACGAAATACCTGGCGCCGGAGCGCTGCAGTAGCATGTGCTTGTTTCCCGGTGCAATCAGGGCCCTGCCCGGCACCACCGAGTCGCCTTCCTCGGCTTCTTTTACCTCTACAGCGCAGAGGGTGTTGAGTCGGTCGGCGAAGGCCCGGGTGAAATGCTCAGGCATGTGCTGGACAATGACAATCCCCGGAGCGTTGGCTGGCAGTCGGGTCAGCAGCGACTGCAGGGCTTGCGTGCCTCCGGTGGAGGCCCCGATAGCCACCACCCGGTTGGTGGTCCTGGTCAGGGAGGCTTTGGGGGCCGCGGTATCGGTATCCGCGGCCCTGTGTTTAGAGATGTCCGCCCGGGCCGCGGCTTTGATCTTTTCCACCAGGTCCTGGGACATGTCGCCCACCGTGTAAGAGGCCCCGGGTTTGCAGAGGACTTCCACCGCCCCGGCCTGGATGGCTTCCAGGGCCAGGTCGCCTCCATGCTGGGTGAGAGAAGACACGATGATCACCGGCAAGGGTTTGTAGTGCATCAGCTTTCGCAGGAAAGTCAGGCCGTCCATCCGCGGCATCTCGACATCCAGGGTCAGCACATCCGGTTCGAGCCTGACAATTTTGTCCCGTGCCACGAATGGGTCGCAAGCTGTCCCCACGACCTCTATTTCTCCATCCCGCGACAGCTCCCGGCTCAGGATCTGCCGGACTACCGCCGAATCGTCAACCACCAGTACCTTGATCGCCATTATCCTTTATCCCCTGGTTCGACCGAGACCACATACTGGTATTCATCCACCTCGTACAGGCAGTTGTCCGGCCCGGCCGCCAGCTCTTTCCAGGCGGCGGTGTCCAGCCTGGAGATTTCAGGCACGGTAAGGTCGAATACCGGCTCATTGCCGTAATACGAGGTCAGGAACTGTCCGCAGGACATGTTCAGCATCTCTTTCAAGGCATCTCCCACCATGGTGTCCGTGACCTGATCCAGGTCCGCTCCCAGCATATTCGAGCCCACCTCCCTGCCTAGGTCCGCCTGCACGGCCACAGCCACCTTGCCGCTGCAGGGCCCCAGGTAGCTCATTTGTACCAGGTAACAATCACCCGGGTCCTCCAGCATCATTTCCGGGTCTGCAGGGTCAGAGAACATGAAAGCCATCTGTTCCAGAACCTGGCTGACACTCTGACCGAAAGACTCCAGGGCTGATAAGTTTCCTTCATTCATTC
>JAFGTO010000145.1 GCA_016934095.1 Candidatus Glassiibacteriota bacterium | reverse complement strand
TGGATGTTCCTGGTTTTCGGCCTGGTCTCTTTGAGCTTCACTATCGGCCCTTACCTTGGCCTGGGTTACCTCCGCCTGCCCCTGCCCTCACTGCTGCTGCACAAGGTCGCACCTTTCATCCGGGTGATCAGCCGCTACGCTGTCTTTGTCCAGCTCGCGGTGGCTGTGCTCGCAGGCTACGGAGTGCTGCGGGCCGCCAGTGCGCTGAAGGGCCGGAAAACAGCCGCCGCGGCCGCTGTTGGGTTCCTGCTGGTACTGGCGGTCGAGTACCTGCCGCCCCGCCAGAGCACGGTGATCGCGGCCAGACCGGAAGACTCCCCGCCGGTCTACCGCTGCCTGGCCGGGCTGGAAAAGGATGCCGTGCTTTTCGAGTACCCGCCCTGCGCGGTTACCGGACTGGCCATGAGCGAATACCTTTACTTCCAGACCATCCATCAGAAGCGGCTGTTCAACCGCCACTTCGAGAACACCACCATCCCCGAAGACTACCTGCCGCTGTGGTGGGACCTGGACTATCCCGGCGCGGTGGGAGACCCTAACAACCTGGCCCTGCTGCGTTATTTCGGCACCGGCTACCTGGTGTTTCACGACCGCTCGGGAACCGAGACCCCCACACTCCGGCCGGTGGGGCTGGGAAACCTCGAAGGCCTGGAGCTGGTGGAGGATTTCGGCAAAGCGGCCGTGTACCGGCTGACCGCCGAGCCGGCCACTGTCCTGCACCTGTTCGATACCCGCCCCTTTTATAATTACCTGGAGATCCGCCGCCCCTTACCCGCTCTGGGTTTCGAAGCCCCCCAGGTCCTGGGGGACGGCCGTGCCTGGCGGATAATGCACGAGCGCGGGCGGCTGAGGCTGGTCAACCTCCTGGAGCAGGCGCAGCGGGTGGCGGTGGAAGTCATGGCGGTATCTTTCGAAAAGCCCCGGGCCCTCCAGGTGGCGGTGGACCGCAGCCTCAGGCAGGAGTTCGAGGTGGATACCAGCCCGCAGCTGGTAAGGATCCCCGGTATCGAGCTGCCGCCCGGAGGCGAGGCAGAGCTGATCTTCAACAGCCCGGAAGGCGTGAGCCGGCTGCCCACCCGCGGCGGCGGCACACTGGAGGCCTCGGTCGCCCTGGCCTCTCTCAGGGTGCTGCCCGACCGGTAGGCTGGCCAGCCTGCCAGGCTGCAGGCGGTTTGATTTTTTCTTACTATTAACCGTTGCGCCCGCAAAACAGCCGGGCGCGTGGAAAAAGGCGGCATCATGGGAAACACGAGCGAGCGGCCGGATGTCAGCGTGCTTGTCCCGGCTTACAACGAAGTCGAGAACATCCCCGAGCTGGTCCAGGGCCTCACCTCGATGTTCGACCGCCACGGCCTGGACGGCGAGATAGTGCTGGTGGATGACGGGAGCACGGACGGGACATACGGCGCGGCCGCCGGGATCGCCGGCACCGAGAAGCGGCTGAAGCTGCTGAGGCACCGGCGCAATTTCGGCAAGACCGAGGCCATGCTTACCGGCAACCAGGCGGCATCCGCGGAAATCGTGGTGCTCTACGACGCGGACATGCAGATCTCTCCGGAGGACATCCCGCGCTTCCTGGAAAAGATGCGTGAAGGCCAGGGCAGCGACATAGTCTGCGGCCGCAAGGTGGGCAGGTACGGCAAGAGAGTGGTCTCCGGCATCTACAACTTCCTCTCGCGGCTGCTCTTCCAGGTCCCGGTGCGCGACCTCAACACGGTGAAAGCCTACCGGCGCGGGATCCTCGAGGAGATACACCTGCGCCACGACTGGCACCGCTTCTTCGTGGCCCTGGCCTACAACCGGGGCTACAGGGTGTCCGAGCTGGAGGTGGAGCTCCTGCCGCGCCGCCACGGCAAGTCCAAGTACACCGGACTCTGGCGCGTGGTGGTCGGCCTGCTGGACCTGATAAGTGTCAAGTTCCTGATCAGCCTGGGCAAAAAGCCGATGTCGCTGTTCGGCAGCGGCGGCCTGGCCCTGCTGCTGCTGGGCTTTGCCACCGGGGTGGTGGCCCTGTACTATCGTTTCGGGGTGGACCCGCCCCAGGGTTACCGTCCCCTGCTCTACCTGGTGATCCTCTTCGTGCTGGCCGGCGTGCTGCTGTTCACCCTCGGTTTCCTGACCGAGCTGATCGGCCAGTTGCTCGAGCGCCTGAAGAACCTCGAGGACCGGCTGAGGAAGCGGGACGATTAAGCACCAGGCGGGCCCGGCCCGTTTTCCCTTGCACGGGGACTTTTCCGGTGATAAACTGAGATTCCATTCGCCTTTCCCAAGGCCAAGCACTGCGGGAGTACTGATGAAACTATCCGTTGTCATGCCGGCGTACAACGAAATCGATACCATCGAAGAAATTATCCGGCGGGTCCTGGCCGTGGACCTGGAGAAGGAGCTGGTCATAGTGGATGACTGCTCCACGGACGGGACCCGGGAGTACCTGGAGAAGCTCAGCGACCCCAGGATCAGGGTCTTTTTCCAGGAAAGGAACATGGGCAAGGGGGCGGCGGTGCGGCGCGGGATCGCCGAGGCCGCCGGCGAGGTGATCGTGATCCAGGATGCCGACCTGGAATACAACCCCGAGGAATACCACCAGTTGCTGGAGCCTATCCGCAAGGGGCTGGCGGACGTAGTCTTCGGCACCCGCTTCGGCGGCAGCACCACCAGGGTGCACCTGTTCTGGCACTACCTGGGAAACCGTATGCTGACCCTGTTTTCCAACATGTTCACCAACCTCAACCTGACCGATATGGAAGTCTGCTACAAAATGTTCAAGTCCTCGATCATCAAGGGCATCCATCTGCGCTCCGACCGTTTCGGTTTCGAGCCGGAAGTGACCGCCAAGGTGGCGCGCCTGGGCTGCCGTATCTATGAAACCCCGGTCTCCTATGCGGGCAGGGACTACAGCGAGGGCAAGAAAATCGGCTGGAAGGACGGAATCAGCGCAGTTTATTGCATCCTGCGCTACCATTTCTTCGACTGAGTCGTGCCTGTTCTCACCCCAGGCTATTAAACTGGCCCTTCCAAGGGAGATCGATTGGTCAGAGGTCCCCGGAAAAAGATACTCTCCAAGTCAGCCGCCCCTCTTTCAGTCCACCAAGGCAAAAGGCTGGAAGCCTGGATCAAGGAGCACGCCAGGCAAATATTGCTCGCCTCGCTGGCCCTGAACCTGCTGACCTGCCTGGCCCTGTTCGACCCGAAACCCCATACCGGCGGCGATAATGCCAGCTATATCATCCTCGCCGAGTCGATATTCCGCCTGGGGGACGGGTACTCGGACAACATCGGACCGGGAGCGCCCAGGCCCCACACCCAGTACCCCTTCGGCTATCCGCTGCTGCTGGCCCCGCTGGTCTTGCTTTTCGGCCGCAACGTGGTGGTCCTCAAACTGCTCTCTATCATCCTGGCAACAGGCTCGGTGGCAGTGTTTTCGGCCCTGACACGAAGGCTGCTGACACCTGCGGCCTGGGCCGGGCTGACCCTGGCCGCGGCGCTCAACCCGGTGATTGTCGACTACTCGCACTGGATCTTGTCCGAGATCGCCTTCCTGTTTTTCAGCCTGCTGTCCCTTTACCTGATGCTGCGCTCCGAGGATCCCGGGCAGGCGGGGAAGTACGGCCGCTGGTTCTGGCTGGGCCTGCTGTCCCTGGCCTTTACCGCCCATATCCGTACTGCCGGCTTGGGCTTCGCTGTCGCCGGTTTCGCCTACTATGCCCTGAAGCGCTCCTGGAAGAGGCTGCTGGTCTTTACCGTGGCCGTGGCAGTGCTGCTCGCCCCCTGGATGGTCCGCAACCGGATGGCCGAGCGGGGCGAGAACAGGGGCTACCTTTACCAGCTCCTGCTCAAGAACCCCTACACCCCGGAGGAGGGCAGCATCGCCGTGGCCGGCCTGGCCGGGCGGGCGCTGAGGAATGCGGGGATCTACGCCGGGGGGGAGCTGGCCCGGGTAGTGCTCGGCTCGGATGCGATATTGAAAAAAAATGCGGCGGTGAAGGCTCTTTCGGTCCTCTGCGCGCTGCTGGCACTCACCGGCCTGGCGGCCAGGCTGGCTGCCGGCCCGGGGTTCCTCGAGGTCTATGTCCTGGTCTACCTGGGAATAGTGCTGCTCTGGCCCGAGGCCTGGAGCGACGTGCGCTTCCTGATGCCAGTGGTGCCCCTGCTCCTGCTATACCTTGCCGAGGCGGTGGAGCTGGCAGCGCGCAGGCTCGGCCCGGGCAAAGCGTTTCCCGGCATGCCTGCGGCTGCGGCAGGGCTGGTGCTGGCGCTGGCCGGCCTGGGCAGCCAGGCGGGCAGGATGCCGGAGAACCTGGGCATGATCGGCCGCTACCTGGATGGCGACCGCTACGCCGGCTATCCGGTCAACTGGCGCCACCTGTTCCAGGCTGCGGACTGGGTCAAGCAGAACACCCCCGAGACCAGCGTGGTTACCGTGCGCAAGCCGCGGCTGTTCTACCTGCACACCGGCCGCAAGGCCTGCGGCTACCCGTTCACCACCGACCGCGACAGCGTGTTCGCCGAGATCCGCCGCACCGACTACGTGGTGATAGATGCAGTGAGCGGCACCACTTACCGCTACCTGCTGCCGGCCGTGCAGGAGCACCGGGATGATTTCAAGGTCGTGTTCGCCCTGCAGGACCCGCTGACCGCCGTGCTGGAGGTGCTGAAGTGAAAGTGCTGTTCATCGTGACCTCTTTCCCGCGCAGCGAGGATGACGTGATCACTCCCTGGATGCTGGAGACGATCTCCCGGCTGAGGGCCCGGGGAGTCGAAACGACTGTCTATGTCTCGAGCTACCGGGGACTGGCCGACCACCAGGTCCACGGCATCCCGGTGCGCCGCTTCCGCTATTTTTTCCGGCGCTGGGAGCGGCTCTCCCACGAGCTGACAGTCCCGGACCAGATCAGGCGCAACAAGCTGTTTATCCTGCTGGTGCCCTTCTATCTTTTTTTCGGGATCTGGGGCCTGCGCCGCATCCTGCGCAGCGAGCGGTTCGAGGTGATCCACGTGCACTGGCCGTTCCCCCACGGGCTGTTCGGCTATTTCGCCGGGCGCTGGAGCAGTGCTCCGGTAGTCAGCCAGTTCCACGGGGTGGGCCTGCGCCTGGTGCGTAACCAGTTGCCCTTTCTCACCCCGTTCCTGCGCTGGGTCGTGCGCCACAGCAGCCTGGTGGTGGCCAACTCCTCCCACACCAGGGCCGAGATCGAGAGGCTCGGGGTGCCCTGCCGTCTGGAGATCGTGCCCTATGGCTCCCCGGTGCCGCCGCAGCAGCAGGGCGGGCCTGCGGCTGAAGATCCTCAGCGGGTGAGGCTGGTGCTGTTCGTGGGAAGGCTGGTGGAGCGCAAGGGGGTGGAATACCTGGTGCGGGCCTTGAAACTGGTCGACTGCCCTTTCCCGGTGGAGCTCGAGGTGGTGGGTACCGGGCCGGAGGAACCGGCTCTCCGCAGCCTGGCCGCCGGGCTGGGCCTGGCCGGCCGGGTCAGGTTCGCCGGCAGGGTGAGCAGCGAAGACCTCACGGACTACTACGCCGCCTGCGACTGTTTCGTGCTGCCGGCGGTCATCGACTCCAGGGGCGATACCGAGGGTCTGGGCGTGGTGCTGGTCGAGGCCCTGAGCTACCACAAGCCGGTGGTGGCCTCCGGAGTGGGCGGTATCGTGGATGTGATCCGCCACGAGCAGACAGGGCTGCTGGTGCCTGAGAAAGACCCGGAAGCACTGGCCCGGGCGATCACCAGTGTGCTTACGGACAGCGAGCTGGCGAGCCGCCTGGCTGCTCAGGGCTACGAGCATGTAAGGCGCTATTTCGACTGGGAGCGAATCACCGGGCGCTGGGTCGAGCTCTATAACGAGATAACCGGATGAGGTTCCCGGCGGGCTGTGCCTGACGGCCGCTCACGGCGGTGCGAAACCATTGTCATGCAGCGGCGGATTTGATTAAGTTGTAACCGGTAAAACCGGAGGACTACTCATGGCGGCCAAGAAAAAGAAGCCTCAGAAAACGAGAGAGCGCACAGCGAAGCCCCGGCTGCCGCAGGCATCCCGGCGCCCGGACCTCAGTCTGCCGGCCTGGCTGGAAAAGCCCCTGCGCTTCGAGCTGGCCCTGGCGCTTTTCCTGCTGGTGGTGCTGGGATTTTTCTTCCGGGAGTTCATTTTCACTCCCGGTGGCATGGTCTGGGGCGGAGACATGCACACCCAGGCTTTCCAGACCCGCCTGTTCGGGGTGGAGACCTGCAGGGAGACCGGCTCCTACCCGCTGTGGAACCCTTACAGCTACTGCGGCATGCCCTACCTGGGAGCGCTGCCCGGGCCGCTGTATTTCCCCACCAGCATCCTCTACTACCTGATGCCGCTTGAGAGGGCGATCGGCTACAGCTACCTGCTGATGATGGTGGCGGGCGGGCTGTTCATGTTTTTCTGGATACGCGAGCTGGGCCTGGCCAGGGTAGCCGGAGCGGTATGCGCAGTGGCCTACGGCTTTACCGGCTGGATGGCCTCGACCCTGTATGCCGGGCACGACGGGCGCGGGTTCACGATCATGCTCACCCCGCTGGTCTTTTTCTTCCTCGAGCGGGCGCTCAGGCGGCGCAGGCTGGTCTATTTCCTGCTGATGGGCCTGGCAGTGGCCCTGCAGATACTCTCTCCCCACGTGCAGATGATGTATTTCAGCTCCCTGGCCGCCACCGCCTATTTCATTTTCCGCTTCACCGTGCTGTTCCGCGAAAAGGCCGGGACTTCCACCCTGGCTCGCCTCGCCGCCGGGTTCGCCGCCGGGTTCGTGCTGGCCGTGGCCCTTTCAGCCGTGCAGTTCTGGCCCTCGGTGGCCAACCAGGAGCTGTCGCACCGCCAGGAG
>JAFGTO010000144.1 GCA_016934095.1 Candidatus Glassiibacteriota bacterium | reverse complement strand
GGCCCACCTGATCATCGGGGATGCGCTGGCGGTGGCGGATGCCGGCTGCTTTGCCGTGGTGCTCGAGGCCGTGCCCCGCGAGTTGGCCGCCCTGATCACCGAAAAAATCCGCATCCCCACCATCGGCATCGGGGCCGGGCCCGACTGCGACGGCCAGATCCTGGTGCTCCACGACGTGCTCGGCCTGAGCGAGCGCACGCCCCGCTTCGTCAAGACCTGGGCCGACATCTCCGGCCAGGTGGTAGAGGCCCTCGAAGCCTACCGCAAGGAAGTCTCCTCCGGCAGCTTCCCGGACGACTCCCACAGCTTCCATATGGATAAGTCCATCCTGGAAGACCTATGAAAAAAGACCTCGAACGCCTGATGCGCGACGAAGGGATCGATGTCCTCTGGGTGCTCGGTGCCAGCTCCGCCTGCCCGGACATCTATTACCTGACCGGCGGAGTCCCGCTGACCACGGCCTGGGTGATCCTCAGGCCCGGGAAAAAACCGCTGCTGTGCCACTCGCCGCTGGAGCGCGAGGCGGCACGCTCGAGCGGCTGCCGCACCCTGGATTTCGGCCGCCTGGGCGCCAGCGAGCTGTCGCGCCGCTACAGCGACCCGGTGGAAGTACGCTTTCGGATGTTCAAGCGGCTGGCCGGGATGGAGAAACTCTCCGGCCGGCTGGCGGTCCACGGGGTAATGGACCCTGTCGAGGCGCATGCGCTGCTGTCAGCCCTCAGCCGCCGGCTGCCGGGTATCAGGATAGCCAGGGTCAACCCTACCGTGCTGGAGCGCGCCCGCCTGACCAAGGACAGGCAGGAAATCAGCCGGATGAAGCGGGTTGCGGTCTCCGCCCTCGAAGCCCTCGAAGCAGGGCTGCAAGTGATCCGGGACTCCCGTGCGGAAGGAGACAGGGTGGTGGACCGCCGCGGCCGCCCGCTGTCCGTGGGCATGGTAAAGGAGGCGATCAGCATGGCCCTGGCCGAGAGGGGGCTTTACGAAGCCCACGGGACAATCTTTTCCATCGGGCGCGAGGCCGGCATCCCGCACGCCGAAAGCCCTCCCGCTACCGTGCTCACCACGGGCCGGACAGTGGTGCTGGACCTTTTCCCCCGGCAGACCGGCGGCGGGTACTTTTTCGACATTACCCGCAGCTTCTGTATCGGCCACGCGCCGCCCGAGGCCCGGAAGCTTTACCGCGAGGTGCTCGCGGCCCAGCGCAAGGCTATCGCCGCGGCCGGGGCTGGAATCGACGGCTCCCGGCTCCAGGAGCTGGTCTGCGACCATTTCGAGGCCCTGGGGCACCCGACCCTCCGCAGCCGTCCGGGGACAGCCGAGGGGTATGTCCACAACCTGGGCCACGGGGTCGGGGTCGAGGTGCACGAGTACCCTTACCTCAGGCTGCAGGACAAGCCTGATGAATGCAACCGCCTGCGTCCCGGGACGGTTTTCACCGTGGAGCCGGGCCTGTATTACCCGGAGCGCGGCATGGGTGTCCGCCTCGAGGACGTGGTCTACCTGGACTCCAGGGGCAAGGCCAGGGTGCTGGCGCCTTTTAAAAAGTTCCCTGTGCTCGGGCTGAAGAATTGAGCGCCTTGCTGGACCTGAGACCAATTTGACAACAACGATATAAGAATTTACAGACTTCTGTCGTAAAATCGGCATGAGACTCTCTCCCGGCTGCCGGCAACAGCAGCCGGATACCCGGAGGCTCAAGTGAAAGCCGCACCGATCGCAGCAGTCCTGCTGGCCGCCAGCTTCAGCCTGCTCCCAGCGGCCCGGCGGGTGGTGGTCAAAGAAGTCGGAGAGGATGGGACGCTCAAGGTCTCGTGGTGCTGCGGGATCAAGCTGGCCGGGGTGGAGCTCCCGGGCGGCCGGGCCCGGGAGATGCGCTACCGCTATTTCCACCCGGAATCGGTCGAGGCCCTGCGCGGGCTTGTCGAGGGGAAGGAGGTCGCCATCGACCGGGTGGGAGGTGGCCGGCCGTTCGGCGGAAAACGGTATTACGTGTACGTGGACACGGTCTTTGTCAACGCCTTCCTGTTGAGGGAAGGCTACGCCCGCTGCGTCCGCAAGGCCGGCCACCGGCTGGCCCGGGAATTTGCCGACTACGAGCTCTCGGCCAAAAGGCTGCGCAAGGGCCTGTGGATAAACCCCTTCTCAGCGGATGAGGGGCGCTAGTTACCGCTCCCGGCGCCTGGGGTCAGCATGTAGTAGGCGCAGCGCGGCCCGGCATTGATAATGAAGTTGGAGTTCTTGCTGGCCACGAAACGGTAGTCCTCTACCCCCGCCTGGATGATCCTGCCCGCCGTGCGGAAGGCCCTCGCAGTACGCTCCAGCAGCAAGTTCTTCTCCTTGCCGCTCTCCAGCAGGGGCAGCGCATAGAGCAGCGCATCGCATACCCTGTATGTCCACACCCCGGTGTTCCGCGAGCCTTTCAGTCCCTTGCCCAGGGCATGGTAGAAAATACCGGCCGAATCATCCCAGCAGTACTGCAGGACGAACCTGGTATAGTCGGCCAGGGAGGCCATGGCCCGCTCCTGGCGGATGCCGAACGCCTTATCGGAGACCTCCACGTACCGGCCCAGGGCATCGAAAAAGATGGAGTGGAAACCCAGGCCGTCGATCCCGACTTCCGCCGGGTCGTGCCCCGGGCCGATCCCGTGCCTGGAGGCCATCGAGCGCTCGACCACCTCATCCGCGGCCCTGCGGTAGCGCTCATCGCGGGTGATGATCCAGGCGTCGGTGAGCACCTGCAGGCAGTTGCCGGCCTGGCGGTTGAAATTGTCGATCTGGGGATCCTTGTCCCGGCTGACCTTGTACTCGACCAGGTCGGCCCGGTCCAGCACGGAGCGGAGCACCTGGCGGTCCCCGCTGATCAGGGCGTAGTAAGCCATCCCGCGGCTGTCGAAGAAAAACGGGTCTATGCAGTTCACTCCCCGGCCCCAGGGCCAGTCCAGGCCGTCCCAGAGCTCCTCTTCCGGGCTCCCACGGTGGGTCGCCCGCCCGGCGTTTACCCCGTGGTGGGTATGAAAGAACTTCCCGCCCCTGGCAAAGCGCCCTTCCTCATCAAGCTCGGCATGGTAGGTGTCGATGTCCGACTGGTGACGCGCTCCCTCGCCGGCGATACGCCACCAGAGGTCGGAGATCTCCGGCGCGCGGGTCCTGGTCCTCACGCACTGGAGTATCATGCCCCAGGCGTAATCGAAAGCCAGGTTCCAGTGCGACAGGGTCAGCTTGCCCTTGTTGGGCCCGTGCGTCTCATCCGGCTCGTTGTCCGCCAGGAAATCCCCGTAGTTGCGCCAGCCGTACTCATCGGTGAACTCACGCGCCTTGAACACGTTGTACTTGGGGTCCATTACCGGGGCCTGGGCCTGAAGCTCGTAATCCTGGAGCCTCTGCGGATCGTATTCCACCCCCGGGCCGAACACGCCGGAGTCCAGGTACCACTGCGAGGGGGCCCAGGCGTGGAGCGGCCGGTGGAACGAGCGCATGGCCACGGTGGACCAGTGGTCGAACCTCTCGCCGGGCCCCTGGCCGGACTGCAGGTAGAGCACCACCTCGTGGGTCTTCTGCTCGCCCCCCTGCAGCTCGTGCGGGCCGCCCTCGCGCCCGGGCCACAGCCCCACCTCCACCAGGCCCCTAGGCCCGACCTGCAGCGCCTTGGGGAAGTTCTGCCAGAAACCGGAGACCGCAGCCGCCATCCCCTTGCGGCTGTCCTCTACGGCCGCCCAAGGCTCGGGCCTGTCGCCGGCGGATATCACCCGCTCGCCGTAGCAGACACGGTATCCCTTGTAGCCCAGCGGGATCAGGTTGTGCCTGTCCACGTGGTTGCGGTGGAACCAGTTGTCGCCGCCCGAGGATTCCTGCCTGATCGCCAGCGTGCGCTCCAGCGGGATCTGCCTGGCCTCGAACCCGGCTCCATCGAACAACGAGCCCAGCACCACCTGCGGAGGCTCCCGCCCGGAGACGAAACCGAGGCTGAGCGACAGGTTATCGAAAAAGAACGATCCCTCGCCTCCCAGCAGCCACCGGTCATCCCGCTGGCCTGCTATGCGGGGGTTGCGCACGGTAAGCTGCAGGCGCACACTGCTGCTCCCCGCGAAAAGGAAGACCCTGCACTGGTACTCGAGCAGGCTGTTGCCCAGGCTGTCCGCCAGGGTGCCGGCTGCAAGCACCTGGACTTTCTGCCGCCCGGCTTCCTCGATGACCGGGTCCTCCCTGCTTCCCCAGGCCTCGCTGAAAAGCCTGCCTGAAGAGGCATCCCTGCCTGCCAGCACCCCGGGATGAGGCGGGGCGGCAGCCTGTTCGAGAGTGCCGAACTCCCTATCCTGGTCCCAGTCCAGCCAGATACCGCGGATCAGCGGCCCGCTCCCGCGGCCGAGCGCCAGCCGCAGCGGCCCGGTTACCACCGCCAAGGTGGAATCCGTGCTTTCCACCCTGAGCGGACTTTGCCCCGGCTCCGTGAGCCGGCCGGTCTCCAGGCGGTAGACCCTCCCGCTGCCGGCCGCCAGCGAGACCGGGAAATCGAGCAGCGACCACATGACACTGCCATCCGCCCAGGAGGCCACGGCCCGGGCCTGCAGCGGCACAACTCCTCCCCGGTCATCCAGCAGTGTCAGCTCCTCCGGCCTGTACAGGTAACCGGCGGGAAACGGCAAACCCACGGTAACCGGCTCGCCCACCCGCGGCACCTCGAGGGGGTTCTCCACGGTGAGCTCCACTGCCCGGACACTACCACCGGACAGCAGGAACGCAACTGCAAACACTGGAATGATGACAGACAGTCTCCGGTTCATTTTCTCCGCCTGGATAGCTGGTGGCAGGTTCAGGGCGGGGCCTGCCCCCGCCCTGTGCGGGAATAGAGGACTTTTACCTGCGGGCGCCCTTGTTTTCCACCTCGATGACGATCGACTCGTTGACCACCTTGCTGCCGGAGGCCCTCACTACGTAGTCGTGCCTGGCGGAGCCCGGGGTCTCGCTGTGGGAGCGCGGCTCGCCGTCCTCCAGCCAGTTATGGGTAACCAGTATCTCATGCGGGCCGGGGACGCCAGCGGGACGGTCCGGCTGGTAATAGGCGTAGACCCGGAGGTAATTCAGCGAGAGACGGTGGTTGCGGGTTATCCGGTATTTGACGTAGCATTTCTGACAGGGCTTTTCGGGGCGGGCTTCCACCGACTTGTCGAAGCGCCAGTGCTCCGCCAGCGGGGGCCTGTCCCCTTCATCGGGGGTTGTCAGCCAGGTCCGGTCCAGCTCGCCGGTAGAGGCCTCCCAGAGGACCTGCCAGTTCTCCGGCGAATTTTCAGCATAGAGGATCTGCAGGAAATCTTTCTCCCCTGCCTGGGGATCGACCCCGAAAGACCCGTAGACAGTCATCCATAGGATAAGCCCATCACCCGGGGGGTCGACCTCCACCACCAGGGAACCAGCCTGTCCCTGCGGCGGGCTCAGGCGGCGGGTGAAATGGTCTCCGAACTCCAGGTTGTCCATCGAGAAACAGTATTGTTTCAGCGACTCGAGGCTCGAGAAATCCGGCTCCAGGCAGAGCTGTTCCGCGGGCTCGCAGAGCTCCACGGTAAAACTGTTCTCGCCCCCGGAGACCGCCGGCAACAGGACGGGCGAATAGAAAAGGCTGTTTTTCAGCTCCATCCTGCCGAAAGAAACGTCCCCGGGGTTTTCGGCTTCCAGCTCGACCCTCAGCAGGTACCCGTAGCGGCCTTCCACCCGGCTGGTCAGGTCCAGCTCGACCGGGTGGCCGCCGGTCAGGGTGTCCTGCCAGACAGGCTCCCAGGTGACCCCGTTGTCAGTGGAGAGCTCGACCCCGGCCCGGGCCCGGTTATCGGCCCGGAAAAAGTCCGCCCGGAAAAGGCAGCCGCCCTCGGAATCGCCATCCACAGCCAGGCGGTTGGGATGCCCCACCAGCAGGTAAGGGCTGCCGACCCGGAAACAGACCCTTGCCCTTCCCGGCCCCGCCGGATGAACCCTTCCCCCGCTTAGCCGGTAGTTTTCGCCCGCGTACAGCCCGTCCAGGAAATTATCCCCGCTCGCCTCCCAGTCCGGGCGGTAAATCAGCCAGCCGTTGGCATAGGTGTTCCGGGGATTCCTCGGGTCGTGGGGGCCCAGGGCCACCCAGCGCTGGGTCAAATCCCGGTTCCAGTGCCGGAAGAGCTCGGGGCTGCAGAACCACTTGCCCTGGTTGTCCCAGTAGCGGACCAGCTTCTCTCCCCTGCGCAGGGAGATCTTGACCGTGTGCCCCTGGCAGTCGAAGGGGTGGTACTGGCCGAGCTCGGAGGTCTCGAAAGCCTCGTACCAGTTGTCTATCACCCAGCGGCGAGTCTCCCAGGGCCAGATATTGCCGCCGAACTTCTCGAACTGGAAAAACGGGTCCGAGGGGTGCTCCTGGTGCAGCAGGTAGCGCTCGGGGTCCGAGTCCACCTCGTTCAGGCTCGCCACGGTCCTGCCATCCGGCTTGTAATAGATCGCCTGGCAGTCGTACTGGGCATCGAACAGGTGCCAGGCCCCGTCGTAATAGGCCTCCATGACCTTGTGCTTGTAGGGGAAACCCCTGGTCCTGGCCGGGATACCGGCTTCCTGCGCCATGTTGGAGAGCAGGTCCGCCACCTGGTAGCAGATCACTGTCCCATACACGTTAAAAGCCTTGATCGGGTCGTAGACTATACCGTACTCGCCGGTGGCTTCCCTGCCTTCCCTGGCCTCGCACCAGTGATAAAAGGGGTTCCGGGTGATAAAGGCCCAGAGGGCGACCATCTTTTCCTGGTCGCCGCTGCAACCGGCGGTGAGTGAGCGCACCAGGCTTTTCAGCTCGGTGGCATCCGGTCCGGAGCCCGGCAGGACCTTGATATTCTGCCCCAGGAGGAAAGAATGTGAAAACAGGATTAAAGCTGAAAGAACCGGGATAAATACGTTTTTGAGCATCTTGCCGGCCTCCTTCGTGTTTGACCCGTGCAAGCCCGGCCGCACGACCTGCGGGAAGCGGGGAACCCCGACTCATTATCTTCCAAACAGGCTTCCGGGCACAGGATTATTTGCGGATGGCGATAAAGACTGGATATTCAGGATAAATTTTACTATTTTGCCTGAGCTTATTCAAGCTCTTTATCGGCAAGCTGCATTTAACCAGGTCCCGACCGTTAATCCGATTATTCCGTAACTGTTCGCCAAGAAACAAAAGGAACCGCAGGCAATGATCAAATCCAGCTTCGGCTATTTCGACAAGAACGGCACCGAATTCGTGGTTACCGAGTACGATACAGCCATTCCCCTGATCAACTACTTCTGGAACGACCGCTTCATCTCCTCGGTGAGCCAGCAGATGGCGGGTATCGGCGGTTTCACCGGGCGTCCGATGCAGTACATGCACCCGGAAGTCCGCTGCCTGATGGTACGCGACCAGAACCGCCATTTCTACCTGAGGGATGATGAGAGCGGCGAGTTCTGGAGTCCGGGGTTCTACCCGGTAAGCCGGGTCAGGCCGGATTCGTTCCGCTGCCGACACGGACTCGGCTATTCCGTGCTGGAGGCCTCGAACTTCGGGGTCGAGACCACCCTGCGTGTATTCGTGCCGGAGAAACTCGAGGCCGAGCTCTGGAGCGTGCGGCTGAAAAACCTGAGCGACCGCACCCGGCGCATCCGGTTCTACAGTTTCATCGACTGGCTGCTCACCGGCTACCAGGAATACTGCGACTACCACAGCGCCCTTACCGGGAAGTACGACAAGGAGTTCAACGCCCTGAGCTGTTTCAACGGGGCCCCCGAGCGCCCGCACGAGCGTTTCAGCGGCTTCATAGCCAGCGACCGCCAGCCGAGCGGGTTCGACTCCAGCCGCAGAGAGTTCCTCGGCAACCTCGGCACGGTATCGGTCCCGCGGGCGGTGGTGGAGGGGCGCATGGGCGACAGCCTGGTCGCCTGCGAGAAAATGGTCGGCGCCCTGGAGCACGCCCTGGAGCTGCAGCCCGGGGAAGCCGCCGGGTTCAACGTGGCTATCGGCTCCACGGACTCGCTTGAGACCACGCGGGCCATCTGCAGGAGCATTTTCGCTCCCGGGGCGGTGGAAAGACTCTTTACGGCGATGCGCACGAACCTGGCGGCCAAGTACGAGACCGTGGTGGTGGACACTCCGGACGAGCGCCTGAACTACCTTTTCAACGGCTGGATCAAGCGCGCCATCCAGCTCCATACCGAGGTAGGCACCGACACCGGCCGGGGTTTCAGGGATGTGCTGCAGGCGGCCTGGGCGGTAAGCTCCTACGACCCGGAGGGCGCAAGGCAGAAAATAACCGAATCGCTGGCCGCCCAGTACTCGGACGGCCATACGCTGCGAAGCTGGAACCCGGTGGACGACCACCACTACTCGGACGGCCCGGTGTGGATCGCTCCGGCAGTGGACAGCTACCTCAAGGAAACCGGCGACTATGACTTCCTCGACACGGTGGTGCCCTATTTCGACAAGGGCAGGGGGACTGTCTGGGAACACACTCTCCAGGCCATCCGCCGCTCGAGCGAGGACCTGGGCAGCCACGGCTTGATCCGCGCCCGGGACGGCGACTGGAACGACTCGCTCAACTGGCTGGGCAAAGGCGGCAAGGGAGAGTCGGCCTGGACCACCATCGCCATGATCTTCGCCATAAACCGCGCCCTCGAGATCGTGCGTAACGTGATCAGGGACAGCACCCTGGAACAGGAGCTCTCCGGGCGCGCCGCCCGCCTGGACCAGGCGGTCCAGGAAAACGCCTGGGACGGCGCCTGGTACCTCCAGGGCTACACCGACAACGGCGAGCCGGTAGGCAGCCACAGCGAAAAAGAGGGCAGGATCTACCTCAACTCCCAGGCCTGGGCCATCCTGGCCGGTATCGCCAGAGGGGACAGGCTCACCAGCATCCTGGACACTATCGACAACCTGCTCGAGTGCGATTACGGTTCCCTGGTGCTGACCCCCGCCTACCGCAAGCGCAATCCCGGTATTGGCCGGCTGACCATGTTCGAGCCCGGCATGTGGGAGAACGCCTCGCCTTACTGCCACGGCACCGCGTTCAAGATCGTGGCCGACACCTTTATCGGGCGCGGGGACCGGGCGTTTTCCTCGATGATGAAAATCCTGCCCGACAACCCGTCCAATCCCTGCACCCACTCCGGCTGCCCGCCGTACATGGTGACCAACATGTACTACGGCCCGGAACACCCCCGGCCGGGCCAGATCCTTTATTCCTGGATCACCGGGACCGGGGACTGGCTGTTCAAGGCGCTGACCTCCTGCATGATCGGAGTGCGGGCGGACTACCAGGGCCTGCTGGTAGACCCCTGCCTGCCCTCGCACTGGAAGCAGGTCTCGATGCAGCGCACTTTCCGGGGGGCGCGCTACCGGGTGGCAGTGGAGAACCCGGAGGGCAGGCAGACCGGGGTAAAGTCGGTGGAGCTGGATGGCCTCCCGGTGGAGGGCAACCTGCTGCCGGTGCTGGATGACGGGAGAACGCACGAGGTAAAAGTACTGTTGTAACGGACCCTTTCCATTATTCCAAACAAGGAGCGAGCCATGCCCAGCAATGGACCCATTTCCCGCAGAGAGTTCCTCGGCAAGACCACCCTGGTCGCCTCGGCGGCCGGGATAGCCGCTGGAGCCAAAAAAGTGCGAGCCCAGCTCAACAACGGTGTCCAGCCCGCTCCAGGCCGGGTGGGTGTGGGCTACATCGGCGTGGGCATCCGGGGCACGATCCTCTATAAGTCCAGCCTGCCCGTGGCCGGGGTGGAGCCGGTGGCGGTCTGCGACCTCTACCAGGGCCACCTCGACTGCGCCAAAGAGAACCTGGGCCGGAATATCTTCACCACCAGGGATTACCAGGAGATCCTGGCCCGCAGCGATGTAGACGCAGTGGTGCTGGCCGTGCCGGACCACTGGCACAAGAGGACCTTTGTCGAGAGCCTGCAGGCCGGCAAGCATGTCTACCAGGAAAAGCCGATGACCCACCGCTGGGAGGACGGCGAGGAGTTCATCCAGGCCGAGAAGAAATACGGGAAAGTTGTGCAGGTAGGCAGCCAGTACCTGAGCATGTCCTGTGTCGGCCAGGCCAAGGAAATCATCAGCTCCGGCCGCCTGGGCCAGATCACCATGATCGAGGGCCGGACCCACCGCAACAGCTCCACCGGGGCCTGGTACTACCCCATCCCGCCGGATGCATCGCCGGAGACTATGGACTGGAAACGCTTCATCGGGGATTCCAAGTGGTACGACTTCGACCCCAAGCGCTTCTTCCAGTGGCGGCTGTTCTGGGACTACTCCGGCGGCCTGCCCACGGACCTCTTTGTCCACCTGGTAGGCGCGGTGCACGACCTGATGGGCGTGGAGACCCCGGAAAAAGTGGTCTCGTTCGGCGACATCTACCGCTGGGACAAGGAAGGCGGCGGCTACCGAGACGTGCCGGACCAGATGGAAGCCATGGCTTTCTACCCGGACAAGGGTTTCAACCTCAAGCTGACCTCCACCTCCAACAACGCCCACTCCGGCCCGACGATAGTGATCTACGGCACCGAGGGCACCCTGGAATACGAGGGCGAAGGGCTGAAGTACTATTATGAGCCGCGCCGCGAGAACTACAACTACCCCACCGAGAGCTGGACCAAAGAGACTGTCAAGGAGTTCGCCGGGATCATGAAGCTCGACGACAAGCTGAGCCCGGTGGTCCAGTCGCCGCCTACGGCCGAGGAGCCGCTCGAGATCAGCGGCGAGAGAGGAGAAGGCTCGACTACTGCCCACCTGCGCAACTTCTTCGATGCCGCGCGCGGCCAGGGCAAGGCGATCGAGCCCGCCTCGTTCGGCCACCACGCCGCCCTGGTAGGGCACATGTGCAACATTTCCTACAAGACCGGCAAGGTGGTGAAGTTTAATAAGAAGACCAGGAAGGTGGAAGTTTAGCAGGGATTATTCATGAAAATGGAATTTGTCCGTCTTCTTGTAGGGGCGCACCCCTGTGTGCGCCCGTTGAACAATGATATTTTCTCAAAAAGCGGGCAGACACAGGGGTCTGCCTCTACGAGTGTTACGTTAATTTGTGAATAATCCGGGATAGAGAGCCGTTGAAAAAAAGCTGAAGGCTCCCCTTGAGCCTTGCTCAAGGGGAGCCTTCAATCCCTTCCTTCCTTATTGACACTCCGCCCCTCCTACCTCAGCCTCGCGCCCTCTTCCGCCAGCAGCAGCCGCCTGCCGTCCGGCAGCCTGATCTCGACTCCCTCAGGCGCCCGGGAAAGCTGCGAGGGGCCGCTCCCGGCGCCCTGTGCGGCCACGTCCAGCACCTGGATGAACTCCTGCTCCAGCGGGCCGGTCCCGCCCACCACCTCGACCCTCCCCACGCAGGGGTCGCTGTACTCAGGCACCCTGGGCATCTCCCAGAGTTTGTCTCCCACGCGGTAGCCCTCCACCCACCCGACTTTCCTGGCCCCGGGGTCCAGCAACTGGAAGGCAACCCGGCTGCCCCCCCGCTTCAAGGTAAAACCGCTCTTCCCGACCTCGGGGTACACCGGGCAGTGCCAGAGCACTTTGGGGATAAAACCCTCCACGGCCAGGACCACCCGGTCGCGGACCACCAGGTAGCGGTCGGCGACCCAGGCCAGCTCGCGGGTCAGCCGCTGCACCCGGTCTCGCGGGTAGGCCGCGGTGAGGTCGGCCTTGAGGTAGCAGACTTCCGGGCCCTGGCTGTAAGCGATGATGTCGCCGGTCTCGGCGCCCGGGTCCGCCAGGTAGTCTGGCAGGGTCCCCAGCGACTGGTTCATGTAGACCCGCTGGCCGCCCTCATCCGAGGGGTCATCCGGGTCCACCACCAGCACGGTGTTGTGCGAGACAGACTTGCGGTAGAAATCCATGCGGAAGTTGGAGCCGCTGAAGCCTCCCACGTAGGCCCCGGCCTCGGTCAGCAGCGGCTCATCCCGGAAGACCTCGACATTGCCCTGGTCGTAGTGGCCGTGGTTGCCGAAATAGTC
>JAFGTO010000002.1 GCA_016934095.1 Candidatus Glassiibacteriota bacterium | reverse complement strand
GGAATGCGCTCGGGCGTTCAATTCAATCCGGATTACCAAAGGCATACCGCCCCGGAAAGAAAGCACTTCCGGATTATTTATTATTTTTAAGTATAGCCGCTTGAGAAAACTCACTATTTTAAAGCAAATAATACATCTAGAGTTCCTTATTCCGACCTGAGGGCCTCTATAGGCTCGAGCCCTGCGGCGCGTGCCGCAGGGTAGAGGCCGAAAAGGACACCCACCGAGGCTGCGAAGAAAAACCCCACCCCTGCTGCCTGCCACGAGATGACTGTCTCCCAGTAGCCTAGCGTGGAGAAAGCCAGGGCGGTAACCGTGCCTCCGAGCACTCCCAGGAAACCGCCTGCCAGGGCCAGGATGCCCGATTCCAGCAGGAACTGTGTGCGGATATCGCCACGGGTGGCGCCGAGGGCTCTTCTCAGCCCTATCTCCCTGGTCCTTTCTCCCACCGAGATCAACATCACCGCCAGGATGCCCACTCCTCCCACCAGTAGCGAGATACCCGCCACGCTGCCGATCAGCAGTGTCATCGAGCTGGTGGTCTCCCTCTCGGTATCGAGCAGGGTGGCCTGGTTCTGGATGGTGAAGTCATCCGGCTTGTCCCGCAGCCGGTGGCGCTCCCGCAGGACACTTCTGATTTCAGCCTCTGCGCGGTCGAGCGACCGGAAGTCGAGTGCCTGCACGTAGATGGTATTGACGTAGGGGACATTCAGCAGGCGGCGCATGGCGGTTTCCAGGGGCACGATAATAATGTCATCCAGGTCCATGCCGCTGATGTCCATGCCCTTGGGCGCGGATACCCCAATCACCTCGAAAGGCACGCTGCCAATACGGATTGTCCTTCCCAGGGGGTCCTGGCCGAGGAAGAGGTTCTGTGCCACGGTAGGCCCGACCACGGCCAGGCGACGCCTGGCCCGGCCTTCCATGGAATCGTAAATACGCCCGGAAGACAGCCTGATGTTGCGCAGTGCAAAGCCCTCGGGCGTTATTCCCAGCACGGTGGTATTGGTGTTCTCGGCTTCCCAGACCGCTGAGACTCTCTTGGTTACTGCCGGTGCTGCTATCTTCACCGAGGGACAATCCTGGAGGATGACCCTGGCATCCGCGGCCTCCAGGGTGGTGACGTTCTCAACCTGTCGCTGCCTGCCGGCCAGGACCTTTGTCTGGCCTGCATTGACCACGATCAGGTCGGTGCCCAGGTTGCGGATCAGGCTGAGGATGCGTTTTTCCGCGCCCCGCCCGAACGAGACCATCAGCAGCACCGCGCCGACGCCTACCACGATGCCGGTAACGCTCAGCAGGGTGCGCAGCTTGTGGGCGGAGAGGATCTCACAGGAGAGCAGCAGGTTCCTGGACAGTTTCATCGCAGGGCTTCCACCGGGTGCAGCCTGGCCGCCAGACGGGCGGGCTGTACGCCGAAAAACGTGCCGATGAGCAGGGCGAAGACAACCGAGACGGCGTAGGGTTGCCAGGAGAGGACTAACGATATCTGCGTGGTGTTCGCCAGGACCAGGCAGACTGTCCAGCCCAGCAGGCAGCCCAGGAGCATGCCCAGTAAGGTAACAGAAAGCGACTCGGTCAAAAACTGCAGGAAAATGTCTGTGCGGGTCGCTCCCAGCGACCTCCTCAAGCCGATCTCGGCAGTCCTGGCGCCGACAGAGACCAGCAGGATGTTCATCATCACCACTCCGCCCACGATCAGGCTGAGACAGGCCAGCACCAGCAGCAGGATATACAGCGTTCTCGAGATGCCCCTGGCCATGCCGGCGATAATCAGCGGGGTGATGATGCGGAAATCATCCTCCTGGGGAGGGGTGATATGGTGGCGGTTATGGATCAGCTCCCGGATGTCTTCGGCCTGGCGGGACAGCAGAGAGGGTTTTGCGGTGATGAGGCGCACGGCCCCCAGGTAATCGACATTCAGCACCCGGCGCATGGCGGTAGTGATCGGCAGGACCAGCTTGTTGTCGAAATCGCCGCCGCCCGGGCTGGTGCCGCGTTCTTCCAGCACGCCCTTGACCACCAGGCCGACGTTGTTGAGGTAGATGCGCTTGCCCAGAGGGTCTTCTTCCCCGAAGAGCTCTTCCCGCACGGTCCGTCCGATCAGGCAAACCCGCGAGAGAGTGGCCACGTCCTCCGCCGTTATCCCCTCGCCGTAAGAGACGTACCAGTCGTAGGCCCGGTGCCAGTTCGGCTCCACTCCCCAGACTACCGAGCGGAGCTGGGCGGCTTCGTGCTTGATCGTGGTGTAGAGCTTCCAGACCATCGGCGAGACTAATTCCAGGTCATCGACCTCTTCCCGCACGGCATCGGCGTCCTCGAGGGTCAGGGTGGTGACAGTCATGTCCGGCGGGGGCAGGTCCTTTCCGCCTCCGGAGATCAGCATTATCGCCCGGGGGCCCCAGTTGTTGACCCGCTTCATCACTTTCCTCTCAGTGCCCTTGCCTACCGCCATGATCACTACCAGCGCAGCGATGCCCACAATGGTCCCGGCCATCATGAAGAAAGCGCGCAGCTTCCTGGCGCCCAGGGCGCTGAGCCCCTCTGCGGCGACCCCCAGGGCTCTCATTGCGCCACCTCCCGGCGCTCAGGGTCCTGCAGCTCGGCTTCCGGGTCGCGCGGCTCGGCCACGGCCTTGTCCTCGGTGACGACCCCATCCTTCAACTGGATGATGCGGCCCGCATGTTCGGCCACGAACCTGTCGTGAGTGACTACCACGATTGTCCGCCCCTGCCGGTGCAGGCGCTTGAAGACCGAGAGGACCTCGATCCCGCTCCTGCTGTCCAGGTTGCCGGTAGGCTCATCGGCCAGGATGATCGCCGGGTCGTTGATCAAGGCCCTCGCAATGGCGACCCTCTGCTGCTCGCCGCCGGAAAGGGTGTTAGGATGGTAATTCATCCTCTCTCCCAGGCCTACTTCCAGCAGGGAGTTCCTGGCGCGCTGCTCGGCATCGGCCGGATATTCCTCTGCGTAAATCAGCGGCAGCATGACATTTTTCAGGGTGGTGGCTCGCTCGAGCAGGTAGAAGAGCTGGAAGACAAAACCGATCTTGCGGTTCCGCACCCTCGAAAGCTCGTCATCGTCAAGCTTTACCATGTCGATCTCATCCAGCAGGTACCGGCCGCCGGTAGGGGTATCCAGGCAGCCCAGGATGTTCATCAGCGTGGTTTTACCGCTGCCCGAGGGGCCCATTACCGCCACGTACTCGCCGGCTTCCACCCGGAAAGAGACTCCCTTGAGCACCGGGGTGGACACGCCCTCCGACCGGTAAATTTTTTCGATATTCTCCAACTCTATCATCACCGCTCCTTGCGATTAGAAGCTGTTTCATAACTTTTAAAATCGTTTTTCAGCACTCGTAGGGGCGGGTTTAAACCCGCCCCTACCCACGGTCTAGTACTTTACAAGACATCTCGGGCAATCTCTGACAATTGCTATTATCAAAATCATTCACACGGCCATAAAACGCGAATTCCATATTGTAGTTATTCGTAAGTTATGAAACAGCTTCTAAGCAACCAGTTGCGGGTCAAAAATCAGCCCGGCCCCACCGTTCCCTCAGGACCCCTCCCGCACGGCAGCGGGGGTCTCGGTCAGCAGGAGCTGGCCTTCCTCGAGTCCGGAGACAATCTCGATCCAGCGGCCGTCCTGCCAGCCCACCTTGATCTCACGCTGTTCCGGCACCCCGTCATTCAGCAGGTAGACAACGTTCCTGCCGCCTTCGCGCTTGACAGCTTTCAGCGGGATCACCAGCACGTCCTTGCGCTCCTCCTGAAAGATGGTAACGCTGGCGGTCATCTCCGGGCGCAGCAGGCCCTGGTACGGCTGGGTGATCTCAATCACCACGTCGTAATAGACCACGTTCTCCAGGATGACCGCCTTGGGGTAGATCGCCTCTACCTTGCCCTCGATCTCCCTGGCCGGGAAAGCATCCACTGTAAAGACGGCCTGCTGGCCCGGTTCGATCTTGCCGATATCGACCTCATCCACGTAGGCGTCGACCTGGAGACGTTCCAGGTCGATGATGGTCAGAAAAGTGGGAGCGTTCATCCCTGCGGCCACAGTCTCCCCCTCCTGGGTCTCGATCGAGGCCACCACACCGGTGATCGGGGCAACGATGGTGGTGAAAGCCAACTCTGCCCTGGCATTGGCCAGGGCCGCCATGGTGCTTTCCACTTCGAGCTGCGCCAGCTTGATGTCCTCGGTATACTGGGTGTTGACCAGCTCCAGGGTTTTGACGGCCGTTACCAGCTCGGCTTCCGCCACTGCCAGTTGCTCTTTAGCCTGGTCCAGCTCCTGCTCGGAAGACAGATCCTCCTTGACCAGGTCAGCGGTGCGCTCCAGGTCTTTCTCGGCCAGGGTAACGGTAGCCTGCCACTTGTCCACGTCCGCCTCGGCTTTTTCGACCTCTTTCGGGAAAAGGCTTTCCAGGGAAGAGAGCCTGCCCCGGGCCATACCCCACTCGGCCCTGCGCTGGGCCATCAGGGCCTCGAGGTCGTCTTTTTCCAACTGCGCGATGGGGTCTCCTTTATTCAGCTTATCACCGATCCCGGTGAATACGCGCTCCACCTTGCCGGAGACCCTGGAGCCGACCCGCACCTCGGCGCCCACCTGCGCCTTGACCACCCCGGTGGCCAGGACCGACTTGGGAGTGAAATCCCGGCGGACCACCCTGGCGATATTGCGGTCCGCATACTGAGGTTTCCCGGCCCGGCACGAGCTGAGGAGAATGCCGCAAACCAGCGTCAGGAGCGAGACAGCCAGGAAAAACAGCTTGAATTTTTTCATTTCCAAACTCCGACCTTTCTTTAAGATTTGTGATTATTAGTCGTTATTATGCAATTGAGGGCTGTCGAAGCTGAAAACCGCCGGATATCCCAGGGAAAGCCGGCGGTCTTCAATAAGGAGCTTTGCATCTGGCCGGAACCACTTCAGCCAATGCCCTTAAAAATTTTCGACCGGCTCAGACCATGATCCCCTTGATCAGGTACCTTGCCCCGGCTAGGACCAGCAGGATGCAGCTTACCGCGAACAGCCACTTTTTATACTTCAGCAGCTTGAGCGCAAATGCCCCGAAAGCGAAGCCGAGCAGGGGGTAGATCGTGGAAGACAGGCTGAATGACAAGCCCAGCCCGAAAGCTTTGAACATCGAAGCACTGAGCAGTATCGGCACCAGTACCACCAGCTTGTGGCACATGGTCGCTCCCCTGAGCGCACCGATGGCCGCGCCGACAGAGAACCCGGAAAGCTTATCCTCCTGGACCTCCCGGTTCCATTTGACCCTGGCCTGCCTGGTGAGCTGCTCCACCTCGGGTTCCTCCGCCTCGCAGATCTTGCTGCTGTCGCAGCTTGCGCACGCCTTCATGTACTCGACATGACCGTGCGCCGGGCATGTTTTGCAGTCATGGTCGCAATTCTCTTCTCCCTCCTGGTGGGCAGGCCGGGCTTTTTTCCAGGGAGGCACCCACGTGAACAGGCGGGTAAACGCGAGATAGGCGCTGAAGCCTATCAGCAGCAGTCCCGAGATGATATTGAGCACTCCCTGGGGCACGAATATCATCTTGCCGACAGCGGCGATAACCACCGAAAGAGCGATTATCGCCAGGACCCTGCCGACAAGGTAGCCGGCGCAGGTAGACCTGTTGGTGGTCTGCAGGGAAAAGACCAGCAGGGCGCAAACCCACAAGTTGCCGAACGAGAAGCCCAGCAGAACAGCTACCCAGTAATCACTCATCCTGATGTTTCTCCTACTTGCTCTGCAGCAGGTACAAGGTTAATCATGCTTAACATAATAAATTACCGATTAGCGGGAAAAAATCAAGTCATTCCAGCCGGCCGGCCTCCTTTGCAGGCTGTCTCCGGATGCCTGGTAAAATCAATATTACCGTGTCCTGCCAACATACTGTGATGTCAGTTATATTATAACCTCTTTTTGAGAACAATGTTTCAATTTTAATATCTGCTCTCCGTGGAAAAAAATCAACTGGAGGTGCAGCCCTGTTTCCGGCCGCCTGGTCCCGGGCGCGGCGGTGTTTCTGAATCGTTAAGCAGAAGCAGGATGCACTCGTAGGGGCGGGTTTAAACCCGCCCCTACCCATGGTCTAGTACTTTACAAGACATCTCGGGCAATCTGTGACAATTGCTATTTTCAACATTGTTCACACGGCCATAAACCGCGAATTCTATATTGTAGTTATACGTAAGTTATTAAACAGCTTCTAGTTACAGGCCCTCGCCGCCGGCGCCGAAGCCATAGAAGTCCAGGTTGAGTACATCCGCCCCCTGGACCGTAAAAGTATAGCTGGGCGGATTGAACATCTGGAAATCCGGCACCGGCAGCCCGATGATAGTATACTCTCCATCGGGGACAAAGAAGATATAGAACCCGTTGGCGTCCGTCACGGTCGAGGCCACCATGTCCCCTTCCAGCAAGATCTGGACATTGTCTAACGGCTGTACCGAGCAGGAAACCCTCCCGCTGACGTTATAGAGAGTAACGGGGGTCGGGCTCTTGGGGGTCGCCGCAATGTCCTGAATGGTCGAGTCGCTGTCCAGGGTTATCGCCAGGGTATAGGGGTTGAAATCGTAGTTCTCCTTGGTCGGCACCAGGGCATAGGGCGCGTTGAAGAGTCCTGCAAGAGTGTAAACCCCGTCCGGGCCGGTAACCAGGGTTGTATCGATCTCGAGTCCTTTCACGCTTACCGCCACGTCCGCCAGGCCGACACCGTTCTCCAGGATCCTGCCGGTTACCGTATATGAGGCATAAAAGGCCTGGAAATCGCAGACTGCCACCGATTCTCCGCTGATGGTAACCTCCAGCTCCTCGGGGTTGAACGTATAGTAATAAGTCCTCCTGATGGGCTTCACCGTATAAACCCCATCGTCAAGGTTCTCAAAGCGGAACGTGCCGCCGGAGTCCGTGTAGAGCTTGGTGATAAAACCCTCGGGCCCGTCGATGATCAGCTCGACCCCTTCCAGCCCCACCCCGTTTTCGACCACCCGGCCAGTTATATGGTAGCTCCCGACCTCACCATCCAGGGGTGTCAGGTTTCCGGCCATGATGTTGATCAACAGGGCCATAGCATCCGTGATGTTGAAAACGCCGTCCCCGTCATAGTCGGCCTCAGGGTTGTCCGGGTCGTTCCGGCCCAGGATCAACAAAGCGATCACATCCACCACGTTCGTCCTGCCGTCCCTGTTGATATCCTCCCGGTAAACCGCTTCTCCCGGGCTGTCATCCTGGAGCAGCCGGTCCGCACCAGCCGCAGTACTTGCATTCACGCACCAAGCCATAGTAAAAAGCAGAAAAAACAGTGAATAAGATCCGGGACCGCGCTGCAACATGACTTCCCTCCATTTTTATAATCGAATCAAGTAATTGGTGATTTTCGTTTTAAGAGAAACTATCCATTTTATTTCCGCGGATCAAGGATTTTATTGGATCAAGTATCAGACCCTGCAATACCAGGAAATTATAAACTAAACCCGGACAACGGCTCTGCCGCCCGGCAGGACCCCCGGACCCAATTACCCCCGGCCTTCTTCGGTTTGGCTTCAGGATTTACCTCCAGGCAAACCATAGCTCTTTTAATGATGCGCTATTGTGTCAGTACCGCGGTACACGGCGAAGATGTAATCGAGGAAATTTTCCTTATCTTCGAGACTCTGCCCGGCTTTTCTCGTTTTCAGGCACGTCCCCGCAGCACCCGGAGAAAAAACCGGCTAATCTTTCCTTGACACTTTCCCGATACTAGAGGTAAAATTAAAAAAATTCACTCCTAGAGTACTCAGCAGGAGCCAATGTTGATAAATTACCTCCCACTGCTAGTGGTTGCCGTATTGATCGTCGTCATCTACCTCAAGTTAAAAAAGCAGCGACAACTGCTCGAGAAGGCGAACAAGTACGAGAAACTGTTGCGGGACTCCCGGATAAGCAGGTATAAGTACCAGCAAACTCTCCAGAGAAGCAGGGATTTTTTCAAGTCCCAGGAACAGGTCAATGAAAGCCTGAGAATCATCAAGGCCGAGCTCGGGTCGATACGCTCCGACATGCGCAGCCACCTCGAGGGGATCCGCCACGAAGTGAAGAAATCGGACAACACGGAATTCGACAAGAAAGTGATCGGCCAGATGAAAACTGCACTGGAACAGAAATGGAAGTTTTTCAACTCCAGGAAAATAGAGTGTAACAAGGTAGTTGATAAAGTGAACGGCTTAGAGGTGGAAAAAAACGAGATTATCAATGCCGAGAGAGCGGCCTGTGATAAATGGACCCGGGAAAAGGAAACGGTATTGAAACTCTGGCGGGAGCTCAACACCCAGATCAAGATTACCAACCCGCAAAAATTCTACGGCTGAGAAGGCCCCTCCGGTAAAATCGCCTGCTGCCCCCTGTCGCTCTGAATTAACCAACCAGGAATTCGCCCGCTGATCGATGCGGAACTGTCGCGCCACCGGCGGGACAGGCTGCTGGGCTAGCGGCCGCCTGCTTTCCCGACCCTGAAGACAGTCTCCTCGTAAGGCGCCAGGCTGACCCGCAGGCCCGCAAGCGTTTTCAGCCGGCGCAAGTCTTCCACCGGGCCCAGCTCATATTCGCTCTGGAGCTCGAACTCTACCGGCTGCTCACCCAGGTTGCAGGCGTAGACCAGCAGGTGGTCATCGCGCTCGACTGAGCGGACCTCCGCGCCCGCGACCAGGCTTCCCGTGCTGTCTACGGCGAGCACCGGGCGGTTGAGGTCCAAGTCCGCGGCCAGGGCACAGAGCAGCCGGCGGCAGCCTTCCGCCGTGGGCGGCGAAGCCAGGCAGTAGAGCTTTCCCCGGCCTCGGCTGACCAGGACCAGGGCCGGCCTGCCGTCCCCGAAACCGGCCAGCACCGGGTTGTCGCCCGGGTCCAGGGTCTGGACCAGGCCCTCGGT
>JAFGTO010000143.1 GCA_016934095.1 Candidatus Glassiibacteriota bacterium | reverse complement strand
TCCGCCTTTTCCCTTCCGGCCTCATCCAGCTCGCCGTCATGGTAGCGCTGGATCAGGATCTCGTTTTCCGTAAGCCGTTTCTCATCCATACCAGTGGTGCCCCTGGAGGGGCGTTGAAAAAAGAGAGCAACGCCCCATTAATAAATTTGTTGCTTCATGGGCTGTCAAGGGCGAGGCAAGCCGTTTCCGGTGCAACTGTGAAACTTATTGTATGTTATGCAATTATGGCTTCGTTGTCGCATGTCGTTGCCAAAAGAGTGGAAACGGCCCTTGAGAAGCCGTTATACCCCTACTCCAAAATATTTCAACGCGCTACTATAATGTGCCGATGGATTTTCCGGGTGCCGGGTTTTCCCCGGGACCCATCTAACTTTACGAATGTCCGTTAAATATTGCAAGAGTCCCGGTCTGAAATATTCCACTGGCGCAGGGTGGCGGCCAGGTTCTTGCGGGCGTAATGCAGGCGGCTCATCACTGTGCCCGGCTCCAGCCCGGTGATCTCGGCTATCTCGCTGTAGCTCAGTCCGTTGATTTCCCGCAGCACGAGTATCTCGCGGTGTTCCCGGCTCAGGGTGCCTATGGCCTTGCGGATAGCTGCGGCCAGCTCGCGGCGGTAGACCTGCTCATCGGGCGACTGCTCCGCCGGGGCGGCTGTTTTTTCCAGACCCCTCAGGGATTCCGGCGATTCCCAGGCCGCCTCGGTTTCCAGCTTCCGCGCCTGCTTTCTGCGGTAATCGGTAGTGGCGTTAAGGGCGATGCGGTAGAGCCAGGTATAGAACGAGCTCTGCTGCTTGAAACCTGCCAGGGAAGAGAAAGCCCGGATAAAAGTCTGCTGGGCCAGGTCGTGCGCGTCATCGCTCGAGCCGGTCAGGGAAGCGGCCAGGCGATAGATCCTGGCATGGTAGCGGTCGAAAAGGCTGCGGAAAGCAGCCTGTGAACCGGTGCGCGCCTGCTCCACCAGCTCGGAATCGTCCGGCACCCGGGCCTTCCTGTTGCCGTCCGGCTGCTGGGCTTTCCTTTCGCCCTCCGGCCGCTGGGCTTTCCTGTCGCCCTCCGGCCGCTGGGCCTCGAACCGAGTCAAATTCCACCTGTCGTTCGGTTAGACGTTGTTCGCTCAGAGATATTCAAAAATCTCTCAATTTTTCTTTCGCTTGCGCAGGGTCTCGGCCGCCTTTTTCCCTTCTTCGCTCTTGGGGTAGTCCCTGGCCAGCTGCTCGTAGAGCGCGGCCGCCAGCACCGGATCGTTAAGCCGGGTGTCCGCCAGCTCGGCGGCGCGCAGCAGGTAGACCGGGCCGGTCGGTTTGGCGGGAAACAGCTCTGCCAGGCGGCGGTAGGCGCCGATGGCCCCGGAGTAGTCTTTCGTCTTCTTTTCGTACAGGTCGCCGATCCTGATCAGGATCTCGGCGGAACGCGGGTCTTCGGGATACTCTGATACGTGCCGCTCATAGAAGAGGATCGCCTTTTCGGTATTATCCTGCCGCTCGAGGAAAAGCCTGGCGATGCGTGCGTACGAGTCCATCCGGATCTCGGGGAAAGGAAAGCGCTTGGCGGTGTCCTCGAGCTGGAGCACGGCCCGGGCGTAGTTTTTCTGAGCTTCATCCACCTCGGCCAGGTACACCGATGCCCTGGCCGCCTCGATACTCGACGGGTATTGCTCGATGACCGAGCGGTAAATATCGGAGGCCATTCGAAAGTCTTCCAGCCGGCGGAAATAGATATCGCCGGTCTTCAATATCGATTCGGCCACGGCATCCCCGTAAGGTGCGATAAGCGGTACCGTGCGGTAGGCGACAATCGCCCGGCGCCACTCTTTGCGCAGGCAGTGCATGTCGCCGCGGATCACTGCCACCCGGTCGGCCTGCTCCTCGTAGCCCAGGCGGTAAAGGTAATGGCGGCATTCATTGATCGTATACTGTGCCAGGGATACCACCGCGGCATCGGAGAGTACCCTGATGAACTCCAGGTAGCCCGCCTGGCCGCCGCCGGAGGTCAGCTCGTCCTCGAGTATTTTCAGCACGAAGCCTTTGAGAGCTTTCAGCTCGTCATCGGCGAAAAGCGAAGTGATCCCGTCTTTCCGGGCTCCGGCCAGGCGCTGGAGGTTGAGCAGGCAGGGGGGAATCAAGGGGCTGGAGGGATAGACGAAGACGATTTTCAGGTAAGTGGCCAGGGCTGCGGCCTCGTTCCTGTTCTTGTCGTAAAGGTCGGCCAGAAAAAATTCCACGCTGTCCATTTTAACCGACCCGGGGTAAATGTCGCGGAAGATAGAAAGCTCATCGGTCAGCGCGGCAGCGTAGCTCACGGGATCGCTCTGGTATTTTTCCTTGAGCAACTGGAAATAGCCGGTCTCCTCCGGCAGCGCGGCCCACAGCCCGGCAAGCGCAATCAGCAGCAGAACTAAGGTAAAACCCGCTGCCTTTCTGACATTTCTGGCATCCGGCCGGGTTACTGGTCTCATGGTTCCTCCCTGGTTAAACCTGCGGTCTGTATAGTGTTCCGGAATCAGCTCAAACAAGGTCGGCTATGGCGGAGCTGTTGAAAGACCTGTCTGTTCATGGTCATACTGCCCGAAATGCGTCCCGGCCGGTTTGCACTGGAAGCGGAACAAAGTTTTTATTGCTTCCGGTCGGGTTTGCCGCCCGTGTCTCCGGTGGTTTCACCCGACAGGCTGTCCGTGAGCTGCCGGGCTATCTGCTCCGGGGACATGGGAAAAGTGATAGTAAAGGTGCTGCCCTTACCGGGGGTGCTTTCGACCGTTATTTCCCCGTTCAGCAGGCGGGCCAGCTTGCGGGCGATCGACAGTCCCAGCCCGGTTCCGCCGTAACGTTTCCTCAGGGAGCCGTCCTCCTGGCGGAACTCGTCGAAAATGAACGGCAGGTCCGCCTGGCTGATGCCGATACCGCTGTCGCTGATGGCGATCCACCAGGAGGACAGCACCGTATCCTGTCCGGAGGTGACCCGCACCCAGCCGGAATCGGTGAACTTGACCGCGTTGTCCAGGATACCTAAGAGCAACTGCTTGAAAATCTTGCGGTCGGTATAAACCACCTCCAGGCTTTTATCGACCCTGGTCCCAACTTCCAGCTTTTTCTCGCGGGCCAGCGGCTCGATGATCGCCGCTGCTTCCTGCAGCAGCTCACCCAGGGCCAGGCTTTCCACCTTGAGCCTGACTTTCTCGGACTCCAGCCTGGCAAACTCCAGGATCTTGTTTATCTGCTCGTAAAGAGCTTTGCTGTTGGAATCGATGATGGCAATGCTTTTTTTCTGTCTGGGAGTCAGCGGGCCCTGGCGCTCTTCATTCAACAGGCGGCAAAACCCCATGATCGAGTTCAGCGGGGTTTTCAGCTCGTGAGAGATCGAAGCCAGGAACTGGGTTTTCAGCTTGCCGGCCTCTTCCAGTTTCAGCTTGCTGCGGATAAGCTGTTCGTTGGATTCCTGCAGCCGCCAGGTGCGCTCGGCAACCATGCGCTCGAGTTCCACGGCGGTTTTTTCGATTTTGCGTCGTGCTTCCAGGATGGCCGGGATCCAGAGGAAAAATCCGTAGGCCAGGCAGAAATAACCGAAAAGCTCCAGGAAAAGGGTGCTGAGCAGGAAGACGACAGACGAGTTGAGATACAGGAAACGTCTCTCGAAGAAAGGCAGGCCGGGCAGCAGCTCGATCAGTGAATCCAGGAAGACCAGGGTGAAGCCGACAAGCAGGAAAGCCCAGCCCCGTCCCCTGATTTCGGGATGGCGGCTGCCGTTGGCTGCCAGGAAGCCGAGGATGGCCAGCATGATGACCACCCTGATAAAAATCAGGGTGAACGGCGACTGGAGAAAGGAAAGGAAGAGGTCGCCGATGATGATGGCGTTCATTACGAGCACCAGCAGGAAAACAAAGCTGAGCAGCGTTTCCTCGACCCTGAAAATCCGGGTAAACTTACTTTTCAACATCCGGTACCTCTGTAAGGCCGTTGGAAAAAGACCTCAACATCCCGGTTGAAGATAATGACTGGCCGGCTGCATGGGGCAGGGCGAGTCCCTGGTTATCCACCTGGTTTTTAGTTAATTGGGGGCCGGACCGGCGGCCGCAGCAGGCTTTCCGGCCTGCAGACGGCTACTTAGCCACCGCTGCCGTGGATACGCACGCAGTTGCGGCCCTCGCTTTTTGCCCGGTAGAGGGCCCGGTCGGCGCAGCCGATCAGCTTGTCGGCATCTGCGCAGCTTACCGGATAGTCTGCAATTCCTGCGCTGACCGTGATCGAGATCACCGTACTGTCCAGCGTCACCCGCAATTTTTCCACGTTTTTCCGGACACGCTCCATGTAACTCCGGGCCTTGGAGCTGGTAATCTCCGGCAGCAGGATGACGAATTCCTCTCCTCCGTAACGGCAGATCACATCTACCCGGCGGGTCGCTTTGACCAGGGTTTCCGCCAGTTTTTTCAGCACCTCGTTTCCCGCCTGGTGGCCGTAGGTGTCGTTGACCTTTTTGAAATGGTCGATATCGATGATCACCAGGGACAAGGGCTTGGTCTGGTAGCGGTCGACCCTTTCGGTCTCTGCGGCGAGACGGTCGATGAGATAGCGGTGGTTGTAAAGCCCGGTCAGGTCATCGTGGTCGGCCAGCTCGCGGATATGGTCCATCATCCTGGCGTTGACAATCGCTACGGCCGCCTGGGAAGCCAGGGTTATCATGAATTCCAGGTCGTCCCCGGTGAATACCCCGCCGCCGGCCTTATCGGTGCAGTTGAGCACGCCGAGCACCTCTCCCTTGTGCATGATCGGCACGCTGAGGCACGAATTGCTGGCGTAGCGCCTCTGGGCGTCCTTGTAGCCGAACCGCTTGTCCCGGGTGATATCTTCGAGCAACAGCGGCTCGGCGTGTTCGGCCACCCAGCCGGTAACCGATTCCCCCAGCGGGATGCGGATCCTGCCGATGAGGTCCTCGCTCATGCCCCGGGCGGCCTTGACCGTGAGGAAGCCCTGATCCAGGATCATCAGGCTGCCGAGCCCGGCCTGGAGCTCGCGGATGGCTGAATCCACAATCAGGTCGAACAGCTTTTCCAGCTCGAGGGTCGAATTCAGCGCGTTACCGATATCCATCAACACCCGCATCCAGCCGATTTTTTTCTCGTACTGCGCTTTGAGCTCTTCCGGCCGTGAAAGCTCCCGGCCTGCCCGGGAGGGGGAATGCTCGTTCTTTTTGTGTTTGCCAGACATGGTCTTAAGGGAAAAGGGTCGGGTCTGCCTTGCCGGTGTTGAAGATAGGCCGGCGGCCGGAACATTTCAAGGAAGTTGCCGCCGCTCAAGGTTCGTAATAGTTTGATTTTTTCAGGGGTAAGGTTATATTGAATGAAAATATGAAGCCTTTGTCAATTATCAAGTTAATGCTAACCCCGCTCTTTCTG
>JAFGTO010000016.1 GCA_016934095.1 Candidatus Glassiibacteriota bacterium | reverse complement strand
CTACCGCAGAAGGCTGTGGCGGATGCTGGTCTCCCTGAGGCTTCTTATTGCCCCGCCGGGGCGTAGGGCCGGCATTTCCGCTGATGAGAGATCTGCCGACCGCGAGCACTTGCGGCTGGCCTGGCTGGTGGCCCTGGGGACCGTGCCGGCGGTTATCGCGGGGCTTTTTTTCAAGGACTTTTTCGAGCGGTTTTTCTACTCTCCGCACCTGGTAAGCATATTCCTGCTGGTTACCGGCGCTCTGCTGTTCTGCTCCCGCCTGGCTGTCCGGGTCGACGAGCGGCGCCTGCTGTGGTGGGCAGCCCTGCTGATCGGGGTGGCCCAGGCAGCGGCGATCTTTCCGGGGATCAGCCGCTCGGGTGCCACCATCGCGGCGGGCCTGCTGCTGGGGCTGAAGCCCGGGGAAGCAGCCGAGTTCTCTTTCCTGCTGGCCCTGCCTGCTATCCTGGGCGCGGGCCTGCTCGAGTTCCTCGGGCTGCCGGGAGGCGGCACCTCCGCCGCTGCCGCGGAGATGGCCGCCCTGCTCCCGGGGTTCGCCGCCGCTCTGGTTTCCGGCTACCTGGCAATCGTCCTCCTGCTCAAAGTGCTGCTCGCCGGACGCTTCGACCGCTTCGCCTACTATTGCTGGTCCGTGGGGATTGCAGGACTGGTACTGCTTTAACCGGCGCTCGCCGGATCCTTTTTATCCACCGGGTCTTGACCGCACCTCAGAAAATCCTTATAATGATAAGGAAGATTTTTTTCCATCCCCATCTCGGCCCTCTTAGTGAGATAGCTACCTCACCGGAATCCGCCGGGACTGCGCCCTAGATCGACACCTGTGTTAAAATCAGCCGACTGGCGCCGTACCGCGGAGTCGTCCACTTCCCATTCGGGGCTAGATCAGATGGGGATTTTTTTGTTCTTGCCCCGGCGACGGCATCCTCTTCCGGTCGGTTCCCCCCCTACAGGCAATATTTGCCTGCCTTATTTATTTTTTTTATAGCAATCGGAAATTATTTCAGATCGCAGCCACCCCTCTTTTCGCTATATCTCCTGATTTATAAAGTAGTTAACCTCGATTTATCTTTTCATGGCATAAACCTTGCCTCCTTATCGGCCCAGATATTTCCGCCCCGTTTCCAGGGCAACCGGAAAAATATTTCTGGAGACTCGATGATCAAAGGGCTTTATACTTCGGCAGCCGGGATGCTCCCGCTGCCCTACCAACAGGACCTGATCACCAACAACCTGTCCAATGTCAATACGGCGGGCTACAAGCAGGACCGGGCTTTCATCCGCGAGCTGGTTACCGCCGATCTCTACCTGAACGAGCTCCAGATAGCCTCCACGGGCACTCCTCCTCCGATGGTCAATATACAGCCGCCGGCTTTCCGCGCCAGCGTGGGCAACAGCAGCCAGGTGGTGCAGATGAGGACCGAGTTCACCCAGGGCGAGATGGAAGTCACCGGGATCGACTACAACCTGGCGATCGAGGGGGACGGGTTTTTCACCGTGCAGACTCCCGCCGGGGCCCGCTACACCAGGGGCGGGAACTTCAAGATGGACCCGGACGGCAACCTGGCCACCGTACAGGGTTTCCAGGTGCTCGGCACCGCCGGGCCGCTGAATGTCCAGGGCGGCGATTTCAAGGTCCTGCAGAACGGCGACGTTTACGTGGACAACGTTCAAGTGGGCGCCCTGCGGATCAGCGATTTCGAAAAACCCTATGAATTGAACAAAGTAGCGGACAACCTTTTCGTTCCGCGGGCCGGGGCCACAGCCCAGGCCGCCCGGAATTTTACGGTCAAGCAGGGAATGCTCGAGAAAGCCAACGCTCACCCGGTCGACCAGCTAGTGGCCATGATCGAGGTCGAGCGCTATTTCGAATTCGGCCAGAGGGCCATCCGCCTCCAGGATGAGACCCTGCAGCAGGCGGCGACCCAGGTCGGGAAGATCTGAGGACCGCCTCCAACGTCTTAACCCGGGCCGGCCTGGACCGCCCGGAAGGTAAAGCAAAAAGGAGAATAAGGATATGATCCGAGCGTTGCGTACTTCAGCCACCGGGATGAAGGCCCAGGAAATCAGGGTGGATGTAATCGCCAACAACCTGGCCAACGTCAACACCGCCGGCTTCAAGAAGACCCAGGCCCAGTTCCAGGACCTGCTCTACCAGACCCTGCGGCCGGCCGGCGTGGCGGAATTCCAGGGCCAGGTGGTGCCGACCGAGATACAGGTGGGACACGGCGTGAGGCTGGCCTCGACACAGAAAGTATTTACCCAGGGCAACATGCAGAAAACCCAGAACGATCTGGACTGGGCGATCGTGGGCGACGGATTTTTCCAGATCCAGCAGCCGGACGGTACTTTCGCCTATACCCGGGACGGGAACTTCGAGATCAGCCAGGACGGGATCCTGGTGACCACCGACGGCCTGGCCCTGCAGCCGCAGATCACCATCCCTCAGACCGCGATGAAAGTCTCCGTGGCGTCGGACGGTAACGTGGACGTGCTGCTGCCAGGCCAGGTCCAGCCGCAGAATGTCGGCCGCATCGAGCTGGCCCGCTTTATCAACCCAGCGGGGCTGCGCAATGTCGGCAACAACCTGTTCATCGAGACAGTCTCCTCCAACACACCCATACTAGGCAACCCGGGTGAAAACGAGTTCGGCCAGATCGAACAGGGCTACCTGGAAATATCCAATGTCTCGGTGGTGGATGAGCTGGTGGACCTGATCACCGCCCAGCGGATCTACGAGCTGAACTCGCGCGGCATCTCGATCTCCGACAACATGCTCCAGACCGCCAGCAACATCGGTCGTTAACAGGCCTGACCCGCTGCGGACTCAGCCGCCGCGCGACACGGCGAACCGGACAAGAATCGAGCCAATGATGAGCAGAGCACTCTTCAGCCTGATCCTGATCACCCTGGCGGCCCTGACTTCCGGGCCGGCCCCGGAGGGCCTGCGGGCCGCAGATGACGAAAAAGTCTATCTCTACCTGAAACCCGAGGTCAAGGTCTCGG
>JAFGTO010000015.1 GCA_016934095.1 Candidatus Glassiibacteriota bacterium | reverse complement strand
GGCGCCACCGAGGCCAAGGTGCCCGAGCTGGTGGATGCGATCATCGAGGTCACCGAGACCGGCAGCAGCCTGCGGGCCAACAACCTGCGTATCGTCGATACCGTGCTCGAGTCCACCACCCGCCTGATAGCCAACAAAAAAAGCTGGGCCGACCCCTCCAAGCGGGAAAAGATCGAGAACATCGCCCTGATGCTCAAAGGAGCGATCGCGGCCGAGGGGAAAGTGGGGATCAAGCTCAATGTCCCGCGCAGGCGCCTGGAAGAGGTGGTGGCTGTCCTGCCGGCGATGAAAAACCCCACAATCAACTCGCTCAATGACCCGGACTGGGTGGCGGTGGAGATTATCATCGATGAGAACACCGTGCGACAACTGGTCCCCCTGCTCAAGAAAAAGGGCGGGCAGGACATTATCGAGTACCCCCTGAACAAAGTCATACCTTAACCGGGGAAGTTACCGATGGCAAAACTGATAGAGCTGGTCCTCAGGGACCAGGAAGCTTTCCTGGATGAGCTTTCGCGCCGCAAGGCCGAGGACCTGGACAAGGCCACGGCCACCGTGGCCAGAATCATCCGGCGCGTGCGATTCGAGGGCGACAGGGCCCTGGTCGAGCTGGGCCGGCTTTATGACGGGGTGGACCTGTACCCGGGGAGCTTCCTGGTGGCCCGGGAGGAAATCGAGCGGGCGGCCGGCAGACTGGACCGGGCGCTGTGCGATGCCCTGAGCGAGGCATACAGTCGTATCTGCGATTACCACCGGGCCCAGTTGCCGGACTCCTGGAGTGTCCGGGGGCCGGACGGCGAAATCATGGGCCAGCGTATCGGAGCGGTCGAATCCGCTGCGGTCTACGCTCCCGGGGGCAAGGCGGCGTACCCGAGCAGCGTGCTGATGGGCGTGGCCGCGGCCAGGACTGCCGGGGTCCAGCGCGTGGTGCTGCTCTCGCCGCCCTCGCGGGACGGCGGCCTGAACCCGGCCGTGCTTTTCGCCGCCCGCCTGGGAGGGGTCGCGGAGATCTACCGCCTCGGCGGGGCCCAGGCTGTGGCCGCGGCAGCTTACGGCACCGCCACGGTGCCCAGGGTGGATGTGATTGTAGGCCCCGGGAATATTTATGTGACTACGGCCAAGAAACTGGTCTACGGCACGGTGAACGTGGACATGCTGGCCGGGCCCAGCGAGATACTGGTCATTGCCGACAGGTCCGCAGACCCGGCGTGGGTGGCCGCGGACATGCTGAGCCAGGCCGAGCACGACCAGCGCGCCGGGTGCCTGCTGCTCACTAACAACCTGCCGCTGGCCGAAAAGGTGCAAAAAGAGATCAAAAAGCAGCTCGACACCCTGCCCCGGGCCAAAATCGCCCGCAAGGCGGTGCGTAAATTCGGTGCCATCATCTTCGTGCCGACCCTGGAGAAAGCCGCCGAGCTGGCCAACCGCATAGCACCCGAACACCTGGAGCTGCTGGTTGCCGACCCCTGGGATCTGCTCGGGCGGATCCGCCACGCCGGCGCGGTCTTCCTGGGTCCTTTCACCCCGGAAGCCGTGGGCGACTACTGGGCCGGCCCCAACCACGTGCTGCCTACCGGGGGTTCGGCCAGGGCCTTTTCTCCGCTCAGTGTCGAGGTCTTCCTCAAGCGATCGAACCTGATCAGCTTCAACAGGCAGGCTTTCGACAGGGCGGTCGGCCCTGTTACCCTGATGGCGCGCTCCGAGGGTTTCGAGGGCCACGCCCGCTCGATGGAAATCAGGAGAGAAACCCGGAAATGAAAACTGACACGAAAAAAAAATACCTGGTGCGGCCGGAACTCAGAGAACTCAAGCCCTATGTCTCCCCGGTGTACGCTTTCCAGAGGAAGATGGACCTCAACGAAAGCCCGTTCGACCTGCCGCAGGAGCTCAAGCGCGAGATCTTCTCCCGCCTGGAAAGCGATCCCTGGCAGCGCTACCACGATGAGCTGGAGCACCCGCTGAAAGAGGCGCTGGCGCTGTACTCGGGCCACACCCCTCAGGGGGTGCTGATCGGCAACGGGTCGGACGAGCTGATCTTCCATGCCCTGCTGGCCTGCGTACCCCAAGGCGGGGCCGTGGTGTTTCCGGAGCCCTCGTTCCCCCTCTACCGTCAGAACGCGGTGATCATCGGCGGCAGGCCTGCGGCTTTCCGCCTGCACCGGGAGGACTTCGCGGCCGACCCGGAGACCGTAATCAGGCTGGCCGCAGAGAAGGAGGCCCGGGCGGTGGTCCTCTGCTCGCCCAATAACCCCACCGGCAACCGGCTGCCCAACGAGGTCATCAGGAAAATCGCCCTCGGGGCGGCCTGCCCGGTCATTGTCGATGAAGCCTACATGCATTTCGCCGGGGACAACGCTTTCGAGCTGCTCGCCGGCTGCCCCAGCCTGGTGATCCTGCGCACTTTCAGCAAGGCTTTCTGCCTGGCCGGGATGCGTTTCGGCTATTGCCTCTGCAGCCCGGAGCTTGCCGCGGAGATAGCCAAGGTGCAGTTGCCGCACCACGTG
>JAFGTO010000142.1 GCA_016934095.1 Candidatus Glassiibacteriota bacterium | reverse complement strand
TGCACAAGACAAAGTCCTTATGAATAATCCGGGCTAACAACTTCCGCTCGTGGCCGCGCCGGCCGGCCGCAGACCGGCTCCGGAAGGTCTGTCAATCTAGCTTGAGCACGGCCAGGAAAGCTTCCTGGGGGATCTCCACCCGGCCGAGCTGTTTCATCCGGCGCTTGCCCTCGCGCTGGCGCTCGAGCAGCTTGCGCTTGCGGGTGATATCGCCGCCGTAACACTTGGCGGTGACATTTTTCCTTAGCGGCCGCACCACTTCGCGGGCGATCACCTGGCCGCCGATAGCCGCCTGCACCACCACCTCGAAAAGCTGCCGGGGGATCAGCTCCTTGAGCTTTTCTATCAGGCGCTTGCCCCAGGCCCGGGCCTTATCGCGGTGGATTACTGCGCTCAGGGCATCCACCGGCTCGCCGTTAATCAGGATGTCGAGCCGCACCAGGTCCGCGGCCCGGTAATCCAGTAAATCGTAATCGTAGGAGGCGTACCCGCGGCTCAGGGTTTTCAGCCTGTCGTAGAAATCGAAAAGGATCTCGCCCAGGGGCATGTCGTAGATCAGCTCTAGCTTATGCTGGTCCAGGTATTTCATCTCCCGGTAGCTGCCGCGGCGCTCCTTGCAGAGCTCCATTATCGACCCCAGGTACTCGGAGGGGACATAGATCCTCAGCCTGACCAGGGGTTCCTCGATCCTTTCGATCCTGGAGCGGTCCGGCAGGGCCGCGGGATTGGAGAGCTCGAGCATCTGCGAGCTGGTCAGGAAAATGCGGTAGCGGACATTGGGCACAGTGGCCAGGATCCGCACATCGTGCTCGCGGCTGAGGCGCTCCTGGACAATCTCCATGTGCAGCAGTCCCAGGAAGCCGCAGCGGAAACCGAAGCCGAGGGCCTGGGAGGTCTCCGGCTCGTAGGTCAGGGAGGCATCGTTGAGCTGCAGCCGCTCCAGGGCCTCCTTGAGGTCTTCGTACTCCTCGTTGTCCACCGGGAAGACTGCGGCGAAGACCATCGGCTTGACTTCCCTGTATCCGGGCAGCGGAGCTGCGGCGGGGTTCGCCGTGTCGATGACCGTATCGCCCACCCTGGCGTTCCTGAGCTTCTTGATCGAGGCCGCCAGGTACCCCACCTCGCCGGGGCCGAGCCGGTCCAGGGGCACCGGGCGCAGTCGCAGCATACCCACCTCGAGCACCTCGTAGACTCCGCCGGTGGCGAAGAGGCGGATTTTCATCCCCTTCTCCAGGCAGCCGTCCTTGACCCTCACCAGGGGTACCGCGCCGCGGTAAGTGTCGAAAGTGCTGTCGAAAATGAGCGCCCTGAGCGGGGCGTGCTCGCTGCCCACCGGCGGCGGGACCCGCGCGACGATGGCATCCAGCACCTGGGCGATACCCCGGGAAAACTTGGCGCTCACCCTGAGTATCTCCCCGCGCTCGATACTCAGCAGGTCGGCCAGCTCCGCGGCCGTGTCCTCCACCCTGGAGGCGGCCAGGTCGATCTTGTTGATCACCGGGATGATTGCCAGGTCATGCTCCATGGCGAGCAGCAGGTTGCCCAGGGTCTGGGCCTGCACCCCCTGGGAAGCATCCACCACCAGCACCGCACCCTCGCAGGCGGCCAGGCTGCGGCTCACCTCGTAGTTGAAATCCACGTGGCCCGGGGTGTCGATCAGGTTGAGCTGGTACTTGCAGCCATCGGCCGCGGTATAATCCATGCGGATGGCATGCGCCTTGATAGTGATACCCCGCTCGCGCTCCAGGTCCATGCTGTCCAGCACCTGCTCGCGCATCTGGCGGCTGTCCACGGTGCCTGTGGTTTCGAGCAGGCGGTCCGCCAGGGTCGACTTACCGTGGTCGATATGGGCGATAATGCAGAAATTTCTGATGTGTTCCATTTCCATTCAAGTGCCGTCTTTCTATAATCTTATAGCCTGCAGGGGCGGTTCGCGAACCGCCCCTGCTCTAATATTAAAGCCCCGAGCGCTTATTCTCAACAACTGGCGGACCGGGAGGAATTAACGGATCAGTATTTTTTCCAGACCTCCGGCATGAAAAGGATGATAACCGTGTAGATTTCCAGCCTGCCCAGGAGCATGCAGAGGTTCAGCACCCATTTACCCAGCAGCGGCACTTCGCTAAAGTTGGCCATCGGCCCGACCGCACCCAGGCCCGGCCCGATGTTGCCCAGAGTGGCGGCGACACTGCTGGCCGCGGAGATCATGTCCAGGCCGAGGGCCGCCATCAGGAAGGTGCAGAAAACGAACAGGGCGATATAGAGGTTGAAGAATCCCTGGACGTTGAGCATCACCTCGGGCCTGATCTTGATCTTTTTCACCTTGACCAGGAAAATGGCCCGGGGGTGCAGCAGTTTCTTGATCTCGGACTTGCCGTGCTTGAGGATCAACAGCAGGCGGATCACTTTCATGCCCCCGCCGGTGGAGCCGGCGCAGCCGCCGACAAACATCAGCGCCAGCAGCATGACCCGGCTCAGGGAATCCCAGCGGTCGAAATCGGCGGTGGCATAGCCGGTGGTGGTAGTGATCGAGACCACCTGGAAAAGGCTGTCCCGGACCGCTTTTTCCCCGTAGCCCTGGCCGCCGAGCAGGTTGGACAGGTAGATAGCCACAGTGGCCCCGCCCAGGATGGTAACATAGAAAACCCATTCGCGGTCGCGGTAATAGACACCGGGCCGCCCCCCGGTAAGGCAGCGGTAATGCAGGGAAAAGCTGACACCGGCCATGAACATGAAGAAAATTATCACGTACTGGATGTACGGGCTCTGGTAGTGGGCAATAGAGGCGTTTTTAGTGGAGAAACCGCCGGTGGCCATGGTTGTGAAAGAATGGTTGACAGCCTCTAAGAGGTCCATACCGCCCAATTGAAGAAGCAGTATCTCCAGCATGGTGAGCAGCAGGTAGACCGCCCAGAGCAGGCCCGCCGTATGGGAGATACGCGGTTTGAGACGGTCCATGGTGGGGCCCGGCACCTCCGCCCGGAAAAGCTGCATGCCGCCCACTCCCAGGAAAGGCAGGATGGCGATCGAGAGCACGATAATACCCATGCCGCCGAGCCACTGGGTCTGGCTGCGCCACAGGAGCAGGGACCTGGGCATGCTTTCGATCTCTGTCAGGATCGAGGCCCCGGTGGTGGTAAAGCCGCTCAGGGTCTCGAAGTAGGCGTCGGTCAGGCCGGGGATCGCACCGGAAAAAAGGAACGGCAGCGAGCCGAAAGCGGCCATGGCCACCCAGCCCAGGGTGACAATCCCGAAACCCTCGCGTACCCGGATGTCCTCGCTGCTGCGGGTCAGCAGGAAAACCGCCGCCCCCACCCCGATGGTCAGCACCATGGCCTGGATGAAAGGGACTATTTCCGGCTCATGGCAGTACCAGGCGCAGACCAGCGGCAGCAGCATGGTCGCACCCACGAACATCTGCACCAGGGCGACCACATGTAGGACGAGTTTGATTTTCATCGATTCAGGGCTGGATTATGGTGGATATGTGGAAAGTGAGATTCTAGCATTCTTCCGACCGTTCAAGGCTTTTTCAGAGGAAGTACTTCCCGACCTTGCGCACGTGCTTGGCGAGGGTGAAAATAATGACCTTGTCGCCGGATTCGAGGCGGTCATCGCCGTGGGGAATGAAAATCCCGGTGCCGCGGGCCACGGAGCCCAGGATACAGGGGCCGGGCAGGGAGAGTTCTCTCAGGGGCTTGCCGACTCCCGGGAAGTCCGGCCGGATAATCACCTCCATTATCTGCACGCTCAAGCCCCTCAGGGTTACCAGGGAGAGGATCCCTTTCCTGGTGGTGGCGGCCAGGATAGCGTTGACCGTGGACAGGTGCGGGCTGACGACGGCATCTATCCCGATACGGCTGGCCAGGCTGAGGTATTCGAGACGCTTGATCTGGGAGATAGTCTTGCCGGCACCCATGTTCTTGGCCACCAGGCAGCTGATAATATTGGCCTCGTCATCCTCGGTCAGGGCCACGAACCCCCCGACACCGTCCACCCCTTCGGCGGCCAGCAGGTCCAGGTCCGTGGCATCTCCGTTGAGCACCAGGGTGCTGCTCAATTCTTCAGCCAGGTAGGCGCAGCGGTTGCGGTCGGCCTCGAAGATCACCGGGCTCACTCCCTCGGCTTCCAGGCGGCGGGCCAGCAAGATCCCCACCTTGTTGCCGCCGGCCACCATCACCCGCTCCAGCCTGCGGTCCTCGTGCCCGGTCAGGCGGAAGATCTCCCCAGTGGCTTCGCTCTTGCCGATCACGTACAGCAGGTCGTCCTGGATGATAACGTCATCGCCGTGGGGGATGATGGTCTGCTCGCCGCGGTTGATCGCTGCCACCAGGAACTGGCGGCGCTCGAACTCACCGGCTATCCTTTTAAGCGGCATATCGCGGTAAAGGCAGCGCTCGGTGATTTTTATTCCCATCAACACCACCGCGCCTTTGTCGAACTCGACCACATCGGATGCCGCGGCCCGCCTGAGCAGCCGCTCCACCTCGAGCGCGCAGGCCTCTTCCGGGTTGACCATCACGTCAATCCCCAGCTCCCCGAACGGCGCCAGCGGGTTTTCTCCGTAGTAGTATTCCCCGCCGACCCGGGCGATCTTGAGGTCTACTCCGTAGCGGCTGGAGAGCTGGCAGGTCATGATATTGACTTCGTCATTATCCGTCACCGCGATCAGGGTGTCCGTATCGCCCACCCCGGCGCGGGTCAACAGGTTATAGTCGACCCCGCTTCCCTGGAAAGCCAGCACGTCGAGATGGTCCTGCACCCGGTCGACTTTCTCCTGGTCGATATCTATTACGCAGATCTCCTCTCCCTGCTGGAAAAGTCGGCCGGCCAGGTGAAAACCCACATCTCCGGCACCCACGATAATGGCTCTCATCGCTTGCCTTTTCCCTCGGTCGAAGATGCTTTCAGCGAGTTATCCGCAGGCGGTCCGCCTTTGCCGTGGGCATGTTCCTCGGCCGCCAGCGCACTCTGGTGGTGGTGGTTCTTGAGCAGCAGGTCGCTGCTTATCTCATAGAACTGGTCGCTCACTTCCCGCAGCTCGGTGCTGAGGTTGTGCCCGAAAGCGTAAAGCTCTACCCTGGGGCCTATTTTTTTTATCAGGCGGACCAGGGAAACAAAATCGCCGTCCCCGCTCACCAGGGCCACCACATCCAACTGGCCCGCAATCTCTATCATGTCTATGGCCATGCCCATGTCCCAGTCGCCTTTGGCCGTACCATCGCCGAACGACTTGAGCTCCTTGCGCCGCACCTGGTAGCCTTTCTTTTCCAGCACGCTGATAAAACCGCTCTGGTCGATCTCGCTGGACTCGACAATATAGGCCACCGCCTTGATCAGGCGCCGCCCCGCCACGATAGTATCAAGCATGGCCTCGTAATTGAGCCGTGCCCCGTCGAGCTTCTTGGCTGCATAGAACATGTTCTGCACGTCCACGAACACGCCGACCCGTATCTGGTCTTTGGTTATCTGCTGGAAGCGGCGCGACAAGGCCCCGTTGCCCCCGCCGTACGGCATCAGCCTCTCCAGGCTCTCCAGGCGCCTGGCAATCCCCTCGATCTCGCGGGACTGGGCATTGATCAGGGCCCTCATTTCACGGCTGAGGTCTTCGAGCTTCTCGACCACTGACCCGGGTTCTCCCGGATACCCCGTCCTGTTAACCAGGACGGCACCGGTATCCCGGTAGCGGTAGCTGAGCACCGGCTCATACTGGGTCAGCAGGCTGAGCCTCCGCTCGTGTAGCAGAACCCATAACAGGGTGGCCGCAGCTTTACGGTCATACGCCCCCTCGGCCTGCAGGGCGGCCAGCATCTCACGCAGTTTCAGCTCCCCCTGTCCCAGGTAGCTTCTCAGCCGGCCGGAGAGCTCCAGGTCCACGGTCCCCCACAGGCTGCCCCGTTGGCGCTTGGGGCCGATCTCCCACGATTTGACCAGGGTCTCGACCAGCTCCTCGGTCCTGGCCTGCCGCAGGTCCACCTCGGGAGCATTGATACTGCAGCGATGGGCCAGCTCGGCCAGGCGGCCGCGCTCGAAGAGGTTCTCCAATATCATCGTCAACTGTTCACCAGTCGGCAAGCCGAGTTCTGTTTCCTGTGTCTTATTTTTATTATCGCTTTCCATATCTAACCGTCCACCTGTCTCATTTCAGATTGAAGATTTCCCGCGGCAAGCCTCGAGGAATGCGCTCGCCGGTCAATTCAATTACAATTATTCCTGTTCCATACTCTGTCGGTTCAGTAAAATTTTCCGCTTTCCGGTTATGAGCCGTTTTCAACCTCCGTTATGATTCTGAATATCGATCCTGGCCAGCCTCAAGCCGAAAAGCAGGATGAAAAGCACGGTAAAAGCCAGGATCAGTATTGCCTGTTCGTAGTAGATGACTGTCAGGAAAAGGCCGCAGAAACCGGCCAGGGCGCAGAAACTGTAAATAAGCAGGACCGCATCTACCGGCCGCAGTCCCAGCTTGACTAAACGGTGGCTGCTGTGGTCTTTCCCGCCCAGCGAAATAGGTCGGCCCCTGAGCATCCGGGTGATGGTGACCAGCGCAGTATCGAATATCGGGTAGATCAGGACCAGGATCGGAATGGTCAGCGATATTTTCAAGCGGTCGGTAGCCCAGCCTTCCGGAGTGGACCAGCTGCCCACGATGGAAAGGCTGGCGATGACGAACCCGATAAACAGGCTGCCGGCATCTCCCATGAAAATTTTGGCCCCGGGGAAGTTATGCGGCAGGTATCCCAGCCCCGCGCCCAGAAAAACAAAAAAGATGTAGCCCAGCTCCTGGTGCCCGTTCACGAAGGAGATCAGGCCGAAGAAGAAGCTGCTGATCACGGCCACCCCGCAAGACAGACCGTTCATGTTGTCGATCAGGTTGAAAGCATTGGTCATGCCGATAATCCAGAACAGCGTGAACGGGTACGATAGGTTCCGCAGCCATTCGTATTGCCACTGAGTCCCCACGTCGATAAAGAAATGCACGTTGATACCGAAATAAATCAAAAAAAAGCCGGCGATCACCTGGCCTATCAGCTTGACATGTGGAATCACCCCGCCACAGGCATCATCCACATTACCCACCAGCAGGAGAATGGTTCCGCCCAGCAGCAGTCCCAGCAATTGGTTATCGGAATTTCCGGCCAGCAGAATGCCCAGAACGGAGCACCAGGCCGCGGAAATAATGAAAATCAACATCAGCCGGTCGCGGTGGCGAAATATTCCGTAGAGGACCGCCGCCACTCCGACCAGCATGACCAGGCCCACGACGGGGCTGATCAAGCCCTTGACCACCAGACCGGTAAGGAAAGCGAAATAGATGGCGTTCCCGCCCATCAGCGGTACCGCCTGCTGGTGGAACCGGTCCTGGCGCGGCCTGTCCACAACTTGAGCTTTCAGGGCCAGGTGCTTGAAAAAAACGATCAAAACGTACGACAGCACGCTGGAACCGATCAGGACAGCCAGTGCCTGCTTAACTGTTTCCAGGTTTATTTCCATGGAACGGGAATCCGGTTTAAACGGTCAAGCCTGCAATTACGCTCTCAAAAGGGCGTGCGCCTGCCCGGCCGCTGAAACGGGCCGGCTAAGGGGATCCAGATCCGGGTCAACCGTTTCCGGTGTCTCCTTTCCGCTTCGTTCTCAAAAGGCTGTCCGGCCCCACTTTGCCGACATACTCCACTACGTGCCGCAGGATGGTTGCCAGGTCGTACTGCGGCCGGTAGCCGGTAAGCTCCACCACCCGCGAGATGTCGGGCACCCGGCGGTGCATGTCTTCGAACCCGGTCTCGTAGGCCTGATCGTAAGGGATTATCTCAACCCGGGAGGAGCTGCCGGTAATCTCTTTGACTTTTGCGGCAAGCTCCAGGATAGTGATCTCTTCCTGGCTCCCGATGTTGAAGATCCGGCCGTTGGCCCGCTGGTCGACGGCCAGGTGGGTCAGGTATTCCACCGTATCGCTGACATAAGTGAAACAGCGGCTCTGCGAACCGTCGCCATAAACCGGGATCGGCTCATTTTTCAGCGCGTGCGCCACGAAGCGGGGAATCACCATCCCGTAGCGACCTGTCTGGCGAGGCCCCACAGTGTTAAACAAACGGGCGATCACCACCGGGAGTCTCTTCTCGTGGTGGTAGGCCAGGGCCAGGAACTCATCCACGGCCTTGGAACAGGCATAGCTCCAGCGGTTCTTGGTGGTCGACCCCATCAGGCTGTCATCCTCCTCGGCGAAGGGGACTTTCTCGCTTTTCCCGTATATTTCGCTGGTCGAGGTGATCAGCACCTTTTTCTGGTAGCGGTTGGCGATTTTCAGCACCATCTCGCTCCCCAGGATGTTGGTCTGGATAACTTCCACCGGCCGGCTCACTATCAGCTCCACCCCGACCGCCGCCGCCAGGTGGAAAATGATGTCGCATTCATAGACCAGGCGGTCCATCACGGTTTCGTTGAGGATATTTTCGATGGCGAAAGAAAATTTTTCGTTCCCTACCAGATGCTGGATGTTCTCCATCCGGCCGGTGGACAGGTCATCGATAATTGTCACCCGATACCCCGAATCCAGAAGTCTCTCACAGAGGTGCGAACCGATAAAGCCGGCCCCTCCGGTGATCAGTGCTTTCATGATGGCTCCCCTGAACTGTACTATTAGCAATCGACGGCCTGGAGAGTGCGGGCTGGACCCTGACCAGGCTTGCAGCCGGAGTTTCCGGCCCGAGACAACAGTCAAGATACGCAAGATACGGCGGCTGGCAGGCAGGAGGTGCGAAACTGCAGACAAAAAGCGGATAATAGATGCCGGAATTGATGTCGGACAGGTTTGTTATTCTGATAATCAATTTGACAGGTATATTGATTTTGTCTGACAGTTTATAATATTGACAGAAAAAGTTCACCCCGAACCCGAATCCAGGCTGCCGATCAGTTGTGGTTTCTGCTTTTTATTCTGTAGTCCTCCGACCAAAAGATTTTCATACAGAGCGTCGATATCTTCGACCAGACGTTTCTTATCGAAATGTGGATATACTTTGTTTCTGCCGGCTTCTCCCATCATTTTTCTACGCTCGGGATGTTCGAGCAAATAAAGGACCGCTTCGGCTAGGTCCCCGGGTTGGTTCGAGGGTACCAGCAGCCCGTTGTAACCGTCGAGGATCAAGTCCACCACGCCGCCCACTTCGGTCGAGATCACCGGCTTACCCGCGGCCATCGCCTCGATCAGGGCCACGGGCAATCCCTCATTGTATGAACTCAGGGCGACAATGTCCAAGCCGGCATAGATTTTTTCCAGGTTATGCTGGAAACCCATGAAGATGACCCGGTCCTGCAGTCCAAGCTCCCGGGCTTTTTGCTCCAGAGCACCCCTCAGCTCACCGTCGCCGATAATCATAAAACAGACATCACTGCAGTGATCGAGAACCAGCCGGGCCGCTTCCAGGAAACAGACATGGTTCTTGATCGGCACGAGCCGGGCGACAATGCCGACAAGCTTCGTCTGTTCGGGTATCGAAAATTCCCGCCGCAACTCGTTCGGGTCGGCCTTCGAGTCGATAAAAGGCTTTAAATCAAGCCCAAGAGGTATCGCGATTATTTTATCCGGTTCGGCTATCCTGTACTTGATTATTTCATCGCGCTGCTGCTCGCTGACCGTGATAATCACATCGGTAAATTTAGCCAACACGCGTTCGAGCCACAAGAAAAATCTGGTTCTGAAAAACCCGAAATAGCTGTGGAATACATGGCCATGGAAAGTATGAATGATAATCGGCACTCCGGTCAGCTTGGCCGCGATACGACCCAGGGTCCCCGCTTTCGCCGTGTGGGTGTGCACGATGTCGGGCCTTTCGAGGTTGATCAGCCTGACCAGCTTGATCAACGCCCGGAAGTCCTCTTTAAAGAAGATCTCCCGGCCCAGGGCGTCGATCACTACAGGCAGGACCGATTTGCGCTGGGCCAGGCCGTACATGTTCCCCTCGTAGGGCGATTCGACACCGGTGACCAGTTGCGAGATGTATTTCCGCTTGTCCAGCTCGCTGTTCAGAATAATACAATGCAGGGCAGGTCCACCGATGTTCAGCCTGGCGATAATACGCAGGATCTTATAGGTCCGTCTTTTTTCCATCTTTTTTCCACATTGATCGAAGACTCCCCGAGAGCCAAGCTGCTGAGAATCTTCGATTGTTAAAGAATTTCTGATTTTTTTATATTCGCTCGCTTACCCCGCGGCAAGCCGCGAGGAATGCGCTCGCTGTTCAATTCGAACCAGCTCAGGGTACGGGCAAGCTCGGTGGTAAAATCGCTTTCCGGCTTGAAATTAAGCAGCTTGTGGGCCTTGTCTATCGATGCCAGGGAATTCCTGACATCCCCCGTGCGGGGAGGCTCGAACCTGGGTTTGACCGTTTTGCATTTCTTGATCCGCTTCAAGGTCTCGAGCACTTCGAGCAGGGTAATGTTCCTGCCGCAGCCCACGTTGAGGATCTCGCCGCGCCAGGGGCCAGGGGCAGTGGCCGCCAGGTAGTTCACCTCGCTCACGTGGTCGACATAAGTAAAGTCGCGCGACTGCAGCCCGTCCCCATAAATCACGGGCGCTTCGCCGTTCGACAGCGCCTTGATAAACCTGGGGATCACCGCTGAATAAGCAGAGTCGGGGTCCTGACGGGGGCCGAAAATATTGAAATAGCGCAGGCAAACTGTTTCCATCCCGTATACTGTGGCGAACACCCGCGCGTAGTTTTCACCGGCAAGCTTGGCAACCGCGTACGGCGAAAGCGGCATGGGGATCTGATCCTCGATGCGGGGAAAAACCTCGCTGTCGCCGTAGACCGAGCTCGAAGAGGCCAGGATCACCCGGCCGACACCGGACCTGCGGGCAGCAAGCAGCAAATTAAGCGTGCCGTTGACATTAACATCGTGCGACAATTCCGGCTCGGCGATCGAGCGCGGCACCGAGGGCAGAGCAGCCTGGTGAAAAACCACTGCACACCCTTTCAGCACCTTGTCGAGCAAGCCCGCGTCCCGGATGTCGCCTTCGATAAAATCCGCCCGGCCGGCTACCGGATCCAGGTTTTCCTGCTTGCCGGTCGAGAGATTGTCCAGTACCCTGACCTGCCAGTTCTTTGCCACCAGGTATGCCGCCAGGTTGCTGCCGATAAAGCCTGCTCCGCCGGTTATCAGACATTTCATGTCGAGTCCTTTGTTGCCATTTCTGGAAATTTTTCTTTAACCATTATTTCGCTAAAAAGTACCGGTTTCTCCTGTGGAATGTCCAGTTATTTTTAAGACTCCCCGCGTCAAGCTGTGGGGAATGCGCTCGCTGAACAATTCAAAGCCACCCCTGCCACCAGTAATAGACTATCGCCGCGTACTCATGCAGAATGGCCCTCAACTGGGCCAACCGGCTGCTCTCCATCCGGTTGAAAAAAATGGGCGTTTCCACCGGAACCAGGTAGAGCGAATCGCGCTTGACTACTCCTTGAGAAGGCCGTTCGAGCTGGCGCCTGAAAATCAGGTCCGTCCTGAGGGTATTATAAAGGCTGGTAACCACCACGGCCGAAGAAAAGCCATGACCGTCCATCAATTCCAGGCTGTTCACCACGTTCTCGTAGTTATTCGCCGCTTTCATCTCGAGCAGGATATCTTCCGGGCTGACCCCTTCCGCCAGGCCGATTTTGCGCATGTCTTCGACATCCATGTTGCTGTATTGCTGGAAGCCGCTGGAAAAGACAACCTTGGGAGCTATCCCCCGGTGGTAGAGGTCGGCGGCGAAACGCGCCCTCTCGATAGTGGAGGTCCCGGGCCGCCCGGTCTCTCCCAGCCCTCCGCCGAAAACCAGGATCAAGCTGGCTTTTGCGGGAGCCTCCTCGATGATCAGTGGACGGCCGATAAGGTATATCAGCGGTGTCCAGTAGAGCCCGCCGTAAACCAGTAAGACAGCGGCCGCCAGGGTCAGGATCCTCTTGCGTGAAACCCTTAAGGTCTCGGCCAGGCGCCTGCGCCAGCCGGCCTCCGCCATGGACCTGAGCTCGGAGATTTTCTCCCGGATCAGCCCGCTCATCTGTTCGATCCTGAAAGACCAGGAGTTCAGACGAGCCAGCTCCACCCTCTTGCGTACTGCCTCTTCCGCGGCGGCATCCCCCGGCTCGGACAGGCGCCTGCGGATGGCCTCCGCCATCTCCCGGGCGGTGCGGCAGACATCCACCATGCCGGGATGCTCCCGGTCAAACTCCACAATCTCGTTGATGGCGGTCGAGACCACCGGCAGCCCCATGGCCAGGTACTCGTTCAGTTTTGTCGGGTAGACATTGTCCGTATAGTCGGTTTTTCGGTACGGGATAAGGCCCAGGTCGAAATGGCGCAGGTATACGGGCAGTTGTTCGTGAGGCTTACCGCCGAGCAGGTGGACGTTAGGCAGCTGTTGGAGACTCTGCATCGGTTCCTGCAGCGGGCCGACGAAGACGAAACTGCACTCCGGCAGGCCGGCTGCCAGCTCGACCAGCAGAGACTGGTCCAGCCAGCGGTGCAGCCCGCCCACATAACCGATGCACGGCTTTTTGACTGGGGCCAGGTCGCCGGGAGCCGGCAGGTCCCGATCGTTCCTCGCCCGGTCGAACGGCTCGAAATTGACCGTGAACGGGAACTTGTAAACGGCCTGGTTGTATTTCAGGCAGTGCCGGCGCAGCAGCTCCGAGGTAACGAAGACCAGGTCGGCCCGGGAGACCATGCGTTTTTCGTGCTCACGGATGCGCGCCGCGCCGGCAGAACTGTGCTCGAAACTGTCTATGCAGTAATAAATCAGCAGTTTCAGCGGCAGTTTTTCGATTACCTCCAGGGTCAGCGGGCTGGGCAGGAAAGTCCAGACAATGGGGCTGGAGAAACGTGCCGAGCGGCACCAGGACTTGAGCACCCGCAGTATCAGCAGGCGGTTCAGCCACCTGGCGGGCCGCGAGTAAGGAAAGGGCAGGATTATCGGAGAGAAAACGAAGAGGTTTTTCTCTACCTGGCGGATACCCTTGTACCCGGACCACCAGTTGCGCACCCTGCTGACCAGACGCTCGTAATCCCTCAGGCTGGGCCTTCTGACACCGGTGTTCTCCACAAAAAGAACCTTGTTTCCGGCCGCCGCCAGGGTGCGCATGACCTCCTGGTGGCCCTGCCAGTTGAAATCCCAGTCGATCGAGGAAAAACAGATTATGTCCTCGTTGGTTAACATCCCGGCATTCTCTCCAATCCATCGGCCTCGCGCAGCAGCTGCACTCAGGCGTTAAACATCCCCGCCTTCCACCGGGGGACCGGCGCCGAAGATAATTTTCCGGCAGACAACACGTAAATACCCGGCCAGCATCAGGAATCTGCTCGGAACCCAGAGCAGCGCCGAAAACAAGCCCATGATGAAGCCGTGGTCCATCCCGGCCTCCCCGGCACGCCGGCTGACTTTTTCTTCGACGGCAAACAGCAGCAGGATTAAAAACAGCCCCAGGCACAGTCCCGCACTCCAGGGGAAAAGCAGCCTTGCAGCCGGCAAGAACCCCAGCATTATCCGCTGCACCAGGAAAAACCCCGCCAGGAAAGCCAGAACCGCCGCCATCATGTTCTTACGGGAAAAAAACGGTCTCAGCAAAAGACCCGTCCTGCTCGAGCTCCCGTATACCAGGCTCTCACTCCAGGCAAGCCCCTTCCATGCACCGGCCAGGCGGCCCCGGAGCGGTCCGGCCGTCGCTCTCAGCAACCGGGCGCCCAAAGCACGCCTGCACACATCCCATAAAGGCGAACGGTCGGTATCCAGGTAATCATTTACCCTGAACAAGCCGATAAACCGGCTGCCGTCTACTATCCTGAAAGCAGCCCGGGTAAAAAGGCCGGCCAGTTTAATTACCGGCGCAATCAAAAAGCCGCCGCAGGAGCTCGCCAGTCTTACCACCAGGCTGCCCGGGCACACCCTGCGCAAGAAATTGACGATAACAGAATTTTCCACTATTGAGGGCATCGTAAAACCGGACTCGCAAGTATCAGAGATCGACCAGATAGCAGACCGCCCTCCAGCGATCGGTGATAAAAACCAACGCTCCGCCCAGATAGAGCTGGTTGCCTGCATAGAAGAGCTTTTCTCCCTGGCGGTGAGCCTTGATCCTGAGCAGGCAGTTGATATCTCTGTTTTCGGGGTGCGGGCTGACATCTAACGTGCCTCTGTTTGTAATCTCAAGGTACGGTGCAGGCTCGATCGAGATTATCCGCCCGATCACCTTGGTAGACGGCTCGTTTTCAGCGGCTTCGGCCACGCCTTCCGCTATCAGGGCGGCCACTTCTGGGGGAACGTTCCTGAAAACCACCTTTACTTCCTGCCAGCTGAATTCAAGCCGGGGGGGCAGACTGTTCCGCGAAGTAATCGTGCCCTCCAGCTGGTCGGTGAATAATACAACTTTGATCGGCTGTCCGTAATCGATTAGCTGCCCCTCTGCGCTCAGGCCCTTGTCATCCAGCGAACAGGAGATTTCCATGCGAACCAGGACCCGCAGGTATTCCCCGCCGAGGTCCACCCGGTCTTTTGCTTTATAAGCCTGGGGGAAATCTATTGAATCCATTTCGATAATTCCCTGGATGGTACCCAGAGGCTTGCCTTTTTGCGGGTCGGCAACCTGCATACCTTTTTCTAATTGTTCGGCCAGACGTTTGGGGATCATCGGAAAAATCACGTTGAACTCCAACGGTATGAGCTGCTGTCTGATATTCTGAACCGTGCCGACCATTTTCTGCCCACCCAGTACGAAACTCAGCGGAACATCCGCCTCGAGCAGTATCCCGCCGTAAAAAAGCCAGCCATCTTTCAATTCGCAGAGGAGTTTCATGCGTGCCACAGTATTGACAGGGTTCGAGCCCGGCGCCATCTTATTTGGTTCCCGGGGCTGGACCACCTTTCTCCAGGGAATGCCCTGTCCCTGGTAAACCTGCACGATCTCGGCCATCACCAGTCCGCTGGCGGGGTCGATCTGCATTACATTGGGTGCCAGCACCTGCCTCTGGGTATCGTCGAGCGAGAGCATCACCACCTCCACTTCCCAGCGGACAAGGTTGTCCGGCAGCTCCGGCTCGACCGCCACCATACCCAGCAGATACCCGTTAAAGGTCCGCTCGCCGCGGCGGAAGCCCAGTTGTCCTCCGGGCCTGAGCACCTGCTGGCAGAAAGAGGGCAGGTCGACAAAATCCACCTGCACCAGCATCCAGGCAACCCGGCCTCCCCGGTAGGGTATCGATTCCTGCCACAGGGACTTATCGGCGAGGTTCAGAGTATCCCGGGAGCGGCTCTCGCGGACCGAGAGGACCCTGGCATTAAAACCGCCCGCGGGGTCCGCCAAATCCATGCCCGGACTCAGTCCCGCAGCCGCCCACTGGTCCGGGGGAAAGAACATTTCCAGCTCCATCGGCCAGAAGTACTTTCCCCGGTCCCAGACTTTAGGTGGTGCAGGTGGTGCAGGTGGTGCAGGCGTTGCGGGTTTAGCTTTCACTGTCAATACCTGCTCATTCTGTCTGGTAGTGTATTGTTTCCTGCGGTAAAGCAGATCCTCGGTCTCCGCTTCCAGCTCCAGCGTGTACTGGCCGGGCTGGAGCCCGGCAGGCACGTCAAAAAGCACTATATCACGCACTCTCTTGTTCGTCGTGCCATTCAGCTCTATGGCCTGACCCTGAGAGTCCTTGGGGATCAGCCTTACTCTGGCGGAAGTCAGCCTTTTTTCGTTAACCAGGCTCAGGGTGGCTGTCGGGGTCTCGCCGGCTTCCAGCTGCCTGGGACTGATATCTTTCATGACCAGTAAAGGCTGGCGGTAAATCAGCCATACACTCACTCCCAGGTAGAGCAGGATAACGGCCCCGATCAACAGGACCAGGTCCAGCAGGTTGATCAGGCCGAACAAACGCCCCTTTTCATCGATGATCATTTATCTTCTCCTCTTACTTGGGATGCCTGTTTTCCTTACAGGGACCTGCAATAAAGGCAACCTGGTACAAAACTGGGTATAAGTTTGCGAAAAAGCAATCATTAACCCGCATTGCTCAGTTCCCTGCAGCGCTGCGGATTATCCTTTCCAGCTCGGGGGCCCAGAGCTCGACACTGAATTTGCGTTCCACCACCCTGCGTCCGGCGGACCCGAGCGACCTGCGGAGATCATCGTCCTCGACCAGCCGGCAGAGGGCCTCGACCCAGGAATCCTCATCCGGGGGCAGATAGCCGCTCAGCCCATCCCCGACCACCTCAAGGTTCATGCCCACCGGGCTGCAGACTGCCGGGATGCCGACAGAGAGGTACTCGATAGCCTTGAAGGCGCATTTGCCCCTGGTCCATTCGTTGTCGGGCATCGGCATGATCCCGATGTCGAAAGACTGAAGCTGCTCTATCTCGGATTCGAGCGACCAGTCTGCGCAAGCCACACCCTGGGGCAGTGGCTCCGACAGTTTCCCGCCGACCAGGCGAAACTCCACTCGCTCGCCGCAGCGGTCCCTTACCCTTGCGAACACCTTGCGGAAAGGCTCCAGAAAGGCCGCGGTGGTGGAGCTCCCAATCCAGCCGATCACCAGCTTTCCCGGTGTTTTTTCGGCCTGCGGCGGCTTGAAGCGCCCGGTGTCCACCACTGTCGGCACGATCTCGACTCTCCGGGCCCCTGCCGATTCCGCGTACCCGGCCAGGTAGGCGTTGCCTGCCACGGCTACCCGGCTGCCGCGAATGATCCGGGCCACCTTGCCCGGACACTTGAGCCTGCCGAAAAGGCGGTTCGACTCCGCCACGTTCGGCAAAAACAGGGCGTCGTCGAAATCATAAACGTAAGGCTTACCCATCCAGGTCAACAGGGTTTCGAACCAGGCCGGCCCTACCGGGAAGGCCTCCCGGTGGATGAACACCAGGTCGCAGCGCACCGAGCGCACCAGGTCGAGCAACCGGTCGAGACTGCAGGCGACCCCCAGGGCCAGCTTGGTCCAGAAGTGCCCCGGCTGGTAAAGGACCCGCCACAAGGTCTCGCTGTAGAACGGCCGCACCCGGCAGCCGATGCCCGCCGCCTCCAGGCAGGGAACGAACTGCAGGACACGGAAGCGGTTGCTCGCCCCCTGCTCGGGGTAAGGCACCAGGAAAAGGACTCTCATTTTCACTCCGGCCTGTGAGCGGACAGGTCCCGATACAGCTCCAGGTAGCTCCGTACAGCCCCTTCCAGGGAAAATCCCCGGACAGCGGCCTGCCTGCACCTGGCGGCCAGAGAGCTATCCTTCAGCAGCTCCAGCAGCTCATCCACGCCCTTTTCGTAATGCTGCCGGTCGAGCCGCTCCAGCACCACGCCGACCCCGGCTTCCCTGACCCTCCGGTCCTGGTCGCCCACTCCGGCATTGATTATTACCGGCAGCCCGCAGGCCAGGCTCTCGGCGAACTTGGTCGCGCAGGAAGCCTGTTTGGAGAATGACGGCCTGATAAAAAATATCGAGCAGTCGGCCTGTTGCAAAGCCGCCGGCACCTGCCCGTAGGCCACTGCGCCGACAGCCACCCGGCCGGCCGCTCCCGGCGGAATACCGTCCCCCGCAATGATGCTCCTCAGTGCGGCCGGGTCTGATGGCGTGAGTATGCTGAAACTGCTGCCCGGGACCCGGTCCCGCAGCACGGCAAAAAAAGCGAGCATTTCCTGCATCAGGTACCAGGTCCCCAGGCTGCCGAGATAAATCAGCCGCAAGCCGTTGCCGCCGGGAGGCTTGACGGGGTCTTCCGCAGGCCTGAAAAGCTCGAGGTCCACACAGGTCGGGACCACCCTTACCTGCGGTGGGAGCTTGCGGCCCGAGAGCCATTTCCCCAGGACGTCAGCCCCCCTTTCACTCAGGACCACCACTGCATCGGCCCTGGCCAGGTAGCGCCGCTCCAGGCGCTTGAACGCCCGGTAGAGTAAGCCCCCTGCGGGCCAGAGCCCGCCTTCCACCCTTTCATCCGCCCAGAACCCGCGCATGTCGAAGAGGAACCTTCTGCCCGGCAAGGCAGCCGGGACCAGTCCGATCAAGGCCGCGACATAACTCCGCACGTGGATGATCCCGATCCGCTTGCCGGTTACCAGCAGCATGACTGCAAGCACGCCGCGGAATACATCCCAGGCGGTGGCGAGCGCAGCGGGACGCTTATGGTAACACAGGCGCCGCCATCTGACCCCGGCTGAGGCCAGTGTCAGCCTCACCTGCTCCACCTCCCGGCCCTGACCGAGCCTGCCGGGCTTCTCAAAGCTCAAGACCCACAGCTCGACCCCGGCCCGGCCCAGCTCTCTCAGGTACGGCTGCACCTGGGAGTAACCCAGCGGGTCGAGCAGCCCATCGTAGCTGATATACAGTACACGCTTCACTGTTACCCTAACCCGCTGTCAGAAACGTTCGGCCAGGGTCTGACCGTACAGGGCCTGGTATGTCCCATTGATTACACTCAATATTCTTTTCCCCGGCAACAGACAAACCCTGTGGAGGGGAAATTTATCATCTCAGTCGAAAAAAGTGCGCTGCCAGAGCTCGAACATCAACAGTATCCAGAGGTGGTGCGCCAGGTCGCGCCTGCCGTCGAGGTGCATCTGCACCAGGGTTTCCACCCGGTCCGGCCGGAAAAAGTCCCTTCCGCGGGCGGACCCGCCCAGCAGGTGGTCGCAGAGAAAATCGCGCATCTCGCCGCGGAACCACTGCCCGATCGGCACGGCGAAACCCCACTTCGGTTTTTTCAGCACCGAGCGCGGCAGCCAGCCGGCCACTGCATCCTTGAGGATCGCTTTCAGCCGGGGGCCCCGCAGCTTGTAAGCGGAGGGCAGCCTGGCGGCGAACTCCATCATTTTATGGTCCAGGAACGGGCTGCGGCCTTCGAGCGAGACAGCCATGGTGGCGATATCCACCTTGACCAGCAGGTCGTTCGGCAGGTAGAAATTGGCATCCGCCAGCAGGCCGCTGTCCGCCCCGTCCAGCCCGGCACCCTGGGCGAAAAGCTCTTCCATGAAGGAATGCGAGTCAGCCGTGCCGATCTCGGCGGCTACCCGGTCGGTCAGCAGCCCGCGCTTGTCCTCCTCGCTGAAAAAGCCGACCCAGCGCAGGTAGCGCCGCGGCCGCTCCAGCTCGGCTGCCTCGGCGAAGCGGTAGATCCTGGCCCTCAGGTCGGCACGGTCGGCGCCCGGCGGGCAGAGGCCTCGCAGGGTTGCCTTGACCGATTTTTGCAGCACGGCCGGCATCCTCTGGTAACGGTCCGCCAGGCGGTTGGCGAAATGCCGCCGGTAGCCGGTGAACGACTCGTCGCCGCCATCCCCGTTGAGCGCCACGGTCACATGGCCGCGGGTCATCCTGGACAGGTAGTAGGTGGGGATGGCGGAGCTGTCGGCATAAGGCTCTCCGTAGTGCTCGACCAGCATCGGCAGCACCTCGAGCGCCTGGGGGCGGACCATGAACTCCTGGTGCTCGGTGGCGTAATGCGCGGCGACCTGCCTGGCGAAAGGGAGTTCGTTGAATTTCTCTTCATCGAACCCGATGGAGAATGTCTTGACTTTTCCGCTGCCGGCCCGGCTCATGGCAGCTACCACTGAGCTGGAGTCTATCCCCCCGCTCAGGAAAGCGCCCAGCGGCACATCGCTGATCAGGCGCAGGCTCACCGCCTCTAAGAGGTTCCGGCGCAGCTGCTCGCAGGCTTCATCATGGCTGAGCCGCAGTTTGGGCAGGTACTCCAGCTTCCAGTAGCGCTCGAGCGAGACTTCGCCGTTACGGTATTCCAGGTAATGGGCCGGCGGCAGTTTCCTGATTCCCTTGAAGGCGGTGAGCGGGGCGGGCACGCACATAAAAGTCAGGTAATGGTAGACCGCCTGCCAGTCGATCTCCCGCACGATCCGCCTGTCTTCCAGCAGGGCGGCCAGCTCCGAGGCGAACTCCAGGCGTCCGTCGCCCAGGTAATAGACCAGCGGTTTCTGGCCCAGGCGGTCGCGCGCCAGGAACAGGCTCTCGCGCTCCTCGTCCCAGAGGGCGAAAGCGAACATGCCGCGCAGCCGCTCGACCATGCCCCGGAAGCCGAAGCTTTCGTAGGCGTGAAGGATGGTCTCGCTGTCGGTGCGGGTCTTGAACCGGTGGCCCAGCTTTTCCAGCTCTTCCCGCAGTTGCCGGAAGTTGTACACCTCGCCGTTGAAGACCAGCCAGCAGCTTCCGCTCTCATTGTCCAGCGGCTGGTGCCCGCCCTCCAGGTCGATGATACTCAGCCGGCGGAAAGCCAGGCCGGCGCTGACCCTGCCCGTACCCTTGCCGGCGGCCCTGCCGTTGCGGTAGTATCCCTCGTCATCCGGGCCGCGGTGGACCATCCGCCCGGCCATCGAGCGCAGCAGGCCCTCCTCGACAGGCGCTCCCAGGCTGTCGACTATTCCGGCTACGCCGCACAATTTTCCGGCTCCTCGGCAAGGTTTGTCATCTGATAATCCTCTCGGGATGGAAACGACAGGCCGCCTATTGCAGCGGAGCGGCCTTTTTCTTTTTAAGCTGGCGGAATCTTTTTTTCATGGTAAAGCGGTAGAAAAACAGGTACCAGATCGCCCGTACCCCGTCGCGCCAGTTTATTTTCTTGCCCTGCTGCACCTTGCGCGGGTTGTAGGTTATCGGCACCTGGACAATCTTATAACCGAGCGAGAGAAACTGGGCGGTAATCTCCGGCTCGAACTCGAAACCGATACACCTGAGGCTGAGCCGGCGGGCCACCTCGGTGCGAAACATCTTGTAGGCGCATTCCATGTCGGTCAGGTCTCCGCCGAAAAGCAGGTTGGTCAGGCCTGTGAGGAACTTGTTGGCCAGGCGGGTGACCAGGCTGACATGGGGGTCGGGCTTGAGGAAGCGGCTGCCGTAGACCACGTCCGCCCCGCGCTCGATTTCTGCAATCAGCCGGATATACTCCCGGGGATCCAGCTCGGTATCGGCATCCTGGATGATCACCACATCGCCGGTAACATAGGTCAGTCCCACCCGGACCGCCGCTCCCTTGCCGAAATTGATCCTCGAGAGGTGGACCTTGGTAACCTCGTGCTCCTTTTTCTTGATCGCCTCCACGGTCCCGTCGGTGGACCCGTCATCCACGATAATGATCTCTTTTTCGATGGGCACCCGGTTGACCTGGTCGATCACCTCCACGATGGTGGCTTTCTCGTTGAAAACCGGTATGATCACCGATAGCTTCATATCCACTCCGAGATGTCAGAAGAAAGGGACGATTTCGGTTTTCCCGGCCCAGGGGACAAGCGCTCCTGCCCGGCCGGAAGCTCCCCGGCACTCAGGCCGGGGTTTTCCCCGCCGCCTCCTGCAGGACTCTCAAAAAAACGGGTGTTGTCCGCTCATAGTCGTAAAGCTCCAAAGCCCTCAGCCTGCCCGCCCGGCCCAGCGAATCGCAAAGCTGCGGGTCAGAATACAGGATCTCGAGGCAGGGACCCCAGTCCCCGGGCCCGCGGACAAACATGCCGGTGCTCCCGTCCTGCACCACCTCCAGGTTCGCTCCCACCGGGGAGCAGAGCGTGGCCACCCCTGCAGCCATGTACTGGATCAGCTTGTAGCCGCCCTTGCCCCGGCACCAGTCATCGTCCTCGAGTGGCATCAACCCCACGTCCATCCGGCAGAGCAGCTCTCTTTCCGCCTCAGGTGTCCAGGGCTCGAACCTGGTGCACCCGCTCAATCCGCCGGCTGCAAAGGGCCGGGCGCCGATGAAGAGGAAGCGGACTTCCGGACGGGAATCCGCAAAACCGGCCAACTGCTCCCAGACAGCCTCGAGGTAAGGGGTGGTCGCCGGCGAGCCGATCCAGCCCACGGTGAACCTGCCGGGATCCAGTCCGGCGCGGACCCGGTAGGAGCCGCAATCCAGCGGGCTGGGCAGCACGACTACCTTTTCCGGGTCGGCGCCCCGCGAGACAACCTCTGCGGCCGCTGCCCGGCTCACCGCCAGCACCCGTGAAGCCAGGCCCGCCTGGGAGGCGAAGCGTTTCTCTTGCCGCCGGCCGCCCAGGTAGACCGCGTCATCGAAATCGTAAACCAGGCTGCGGCTAAGGGCCGCAACCAGTCTCTGCAGCCAGACCGGCAGCAGGATCCGCTGGATAAACACCGCCCGGCAGTCCAGGCAGCCCAAAACCAGCCGGGCCAGCGAGAACGACTGGTAGAGCTTCTCCAGCAGCCTGCGCCCGGCCCCGGCAGGACGGCCGCCGACAATCCTCCTGCAGTAGCCCTCCGAGGTGAAACTCGCCGCCCGCCATTGGAGGGCGCCGGAGGTCCGGAGACGGTCAAGGTATTTATATACCCTGATGCGGCTGGCCGCCGAGGTCCGGGTCCCTTCCGTGAGGAAAAACACTTTCATGGCAGTCCGCGCTCCCGGTGGAGCAATCCCCTGTTCAGCACCCTGACAAGATCATCCGGCATCCGTGCCGTCAATTAACCTGGTCCCGTCTCAAGCCCCGCGGCAAGCTCGCGGTAGAGCGCAGCATAGCGGCTGGCGAAGCGGTCCAGGTCGAAATGCTCGCGCGCAGCCTGCCGGCACCGGTCGCGCATGGCACCCGGCCCATCGGTCAGCAGGCTGCGCAGGGTCCCCTCCGGCAGGTCCGGGTCGAGGACCGCCCCTACCCGGTAGCCCAGGACCAAACGGGCCAGCTCCCGGTTGGCCGGGTGAGTCAGGATGGGCAGGCCCAGGGCCAGGTATTCGGCAAACTTGATCGGCAGGAAAGTCTCGCTGGTCAGGAAATCCGCCAGCACCAGCAGGGCCCAGTCGGCCGCAGCCAGCATCCCGGGGACTTCCTCCACCTTGCAGTGATAGGCCTGCCAGTCGGCGCCGCGCCTGCGCCCGCGGTGCTCGAGCTCAGCCACCAGCGGCGCCAGGCGTTTCTCATCCGAGCCGGTCAGGACCATCAGGTAGCCCTCAGGCCCGGACATCCTGAAAAAGAGCTCCGCGCACTCAGCCATCCGCCCGTACGGGTACCTGCCGCCCAGGGTGCCGGAAAACACCAGCACCCGCCTGTGCTCCACCCCGAGTTCTCTGCGCACCCTGCGGCGCAGCTCCTCATCCGCCCGGAAATGCTCCAGGTCCACGAAATTGGGTATAGTCTCCGGGGACAGCCCCGGGCTTTCCTGCTCGAGCCGCGCGGTCATCGCCGGAGAGACCGAGACCACCTTGTCGGCCCTGCCAAGCATCCAGCGCTCGAGAGCTTTCCAGAAGCGGAACGCCGGGCCGCCTTCCCGCCATTTCCGGTTGACCAGGCCCTGTTCCGGCAGCAGGGTGCGCACGTCGAAAATCACCCGTACCGGCCCCGGCACCAGCAGCCGGGCGGCCAGGGCCAGGAAAGCGGCGTAATAATAGCGGCAGTGCACCACCCGGGCCCTCAGGCGGACAATCTTCCACCAGACTGCGGGCACCGCCCAGCAGGCCAGCCAAGCCAGCAGGACCGGACCCATGTCGAAAAAAGCCGATGGTACGGGAGTACGCACAAACTCGAGCCCCACTCCCCGGCTGCTCAGCTCCCGGCGCAGCTCGACCATCTGTCTGCGGAACCTGCGGAAATTGGAATAGGGCCCCCGCCGGGTAAGCTCGAACCAGGGCAGAAGGCAGACCAGGGTCAATTCCACCCGGCGCTCCCGGTCGCCCTGGATCCGCAGCAGGAGCTTCTTTACCATGTTTTCAAATATCGCGTTGTCGAAAATATTCTCGAGCGCGACCAGGTAAATCACCCGAGGCATGATGCCGGTCTCGTTCTTGTCTTTCGCTTTTTCCTCCGCGGTTGCGGGACTGTCCCACTCAAGAGGACGGCTCCCCGACCAGGGCGACCCGGTTCCCCTCTTTGCTGTATTTTCTTCCGCAGGCGCCGCAGGATACCTGTTCGCTGCCGGTCTCACCGGTCGCCGTTTTCAGCCTTACCCCGCATTTGCACATCCAGGCCTGGAACCTTGCCGGGACCCCGAACACCAGTGCGTGATCCGGCACGTCCCTGGTGACCAGTGAGGCCGCTCCCACGAAAGCGTGCTCGCCGATAGTGTTTCCGCAGAGCACGGTTGCATTGGCCCCGATAGTGGCCCCCTTCCTGACCAGAGTAGTCATGTACTCGTCTTTGCGCGGGGTGTGGCTGCGCGGGTTGATAACATTGGTGAAAACCATGCTCGGCCCGCAGAAGACATCATCCTCGAGGACCACCGCATCGTAGATGGAGACATTGTTCTGCACCTTGACCCCGTTGCCGACCACCGCGGTGGAGTGGACTACCACGTTCTGGCCGAAATTGCAGTCCCGGCCTATCCTGGCGCCGCCCATCACGTGGCTGAAATGCCAGATCCTGGTGCCTTCCCCGATGCTGGCGCCTTCATCGATCACCGCGGTCTCGTGGGCGAAATATTTTTTCTGCTTCGGCGCACCTTCCATCTTCCTGCCTCTCCTTAAGTGATTTTTACCGGTTTTCCGCCATCGGCCAGCGACCGGCCGGCCGCATCCAGCACCCTGACCACGGCCAGCCCATCCTGCCCTGAGCTGCGGCAGGGGCCCTGCCCGGCCGCGCAGGCCAGGAAAGTGCTGCACTCGACCCCGAGCGGCTCTTCCATTTTAAGCTGCGGGATCAGGATGTCTCCCTCCCGCAGGCCCAGCAGCTCCGTGTAAGAAGAATATTCATTGGAGGGGTTGACCCCCTTGTCGAAGACCTTGATCTTTTCCGAGGCCTGCATATCATCGAAAACCACCATCTTGCGGCTGCCCACCATGGTGATCTTGCGCTCCTTGTGCGGGTCGAGCCAGCTCAGCTGCACGTGAGCCATCTCGCCCCCGGCGAAACGCATGACCAGGAAAACCACGTCCTCGATTTCCTTGCGGATATAGCAGCCTCCGCGGGCGGCGACCTCGACCGGGGTGCGGCCCAGCAGGTAAAGGACTATCGAGATATCGTGCGGGGCCAGGCTCCAGAGGGCGTTTTCATCCCGGCGCACCACTCCCAGGTTGACCCTCTGTGCGTAGATGTAGTAGACCCTGCCCAGCTCATCGCTGTCCACCATCTGTTTCAACACCTCCACTGCGGGATGGTAGACCATCAGGTGGCCGGTCATCAACAGCCTGTCGGCTTTGACGGCGAGCTCGACCAGCTTTTCGGCGTGGCCCACCTCGAGGGTCAGCGGTTTTTCCACGAAAGTATGCTTGCCGGCCTGCAGCGATTCCCGGGCCAGCTCATAATGGCTGACAGCGGGAGTGGCGATCGCCAGGGCCTCGACCTCCCGGTCGGCCAGGACCTCCCGGTAATCTCCGGTCAGCTTTACTCCCGGATAATTCTTCCCCACGGCCTCCAGGTTGCGGCTGTCGGCGTCGCAGATGTATTTCAGCTCGCTGCCGGGCAGACGGTAAAAGACCCGCACCAGGTTCTTGCCCCAGTATCCCGTTCCGATTACGGCGGTCTTGGTCATCGCGCCTCCCGGACTGCCATGCGCTCCTCCACCGGGGCTTTGATCCAGCGGAGACGCTCTTTCAGGACACCGGCGATTCGCCGGGCCACCTTACCATCCCAGAATTCCAGCTCGCCCCCTGTCTTGCCCCGCCCCTCGATGATTACCTCTGCCTCGCGGCAGATCAGCTCCGGGTCGCTGCCCACCAGCAGGTTGGTGCCCTGCTCGATAGTCTCCGGCCGCTCGGTGTTTTCCCGCAAAGTCAGGCACGGTATACGCAAATAAGTCGTTTCCTCCTGGATGCCCCCCGAGTCGGACAGGACCATTTTGGCCGAGCGCATCAGGCAGAGGAAGTCGAGGTAGCCCAGGGGCTCGGCCAGGAGTATGCCCTGTTCCGCTCTCAACTGGCCGAGCAGGTCGAAAGCCTCGAGCTGCTTGAGCGTGCGCGGATGGACCGGGAAAACCAGCTTCAGCCTGCGGCTGATCCGGGTCAGCGAGCCGACTATGCCCGCCAGTATGCTGCGACTGTCCACGTTGGATGGCCGGTGCAGGGTGACCAGGCCGTAGCTTCCGGGTTCCACGCCCAGGCTGCCCGGCAGGTCCCTTCCAGCGGCCAGCTCG
>JAFGTO010000141.1 GCA_016934095.1 Candidatus Glassiibacteriota bacterium | reverse complement strand
TGGCTCATCCCGGTTTCACCGAAAGCGACCACCCCCGGATAATATACACCGCAGCCCGCCTGGGCGAGCTGCGCAAGCTTTACCTGAGCCACCCCCGCAGCCGGGAGATCCGCGACGAGGTATTGGCTAAAGCCGAGGCCGACCTCGGGGCCGACTGGTTTATCTCCTTTCCCGGGGATGACAGCACTCCCGAGCAGCAGCTCCGTGAGCGATACCGCGACCTGCCCTCGAAGCTGGACCCGGACGGCGGCGACCTGCCCTACCTGTTCATGTTCGAGCGGCTGACCAACATGGCTTTCGCCTGGGTGCTGACCGGCGACGACCGCTTCCTGGCGGTGATCGACCGCCTGGTGGCCCTGGCCTCCTACCCACCCGGCGGCCCCACTAGCCCGGAGGGGGCGGGAGGCAACGAGGACTACGGGGTGGTTACCGAGTTCCTCAGCCTGTTCTACGACTGGTTCTACCACGCGCTCACGCCCGGGCAGAGAGCAACAGTGATCGAGGGCCTGCGCTGGCGCACCGACCACATTGTCAACAACTACTCATGGCACCAGCGCCGGGGGGAGGCGGTCTACCCCTACAGCGTGGCGGTAGCCGGCAGCAGCCACCCTTACGAAAATATCAATACCGCTTTCCCTGCCGGACTGGCGGCCTACGAGCACGGGGGCGTTTTCCGGGTCGCCTACGACCTGGGGGCCAACTTCCTGGCAGGGGTCAGCAACTGTTTCGGCCCGGAGGATGCCTGGAACGAGGGCCCGGGTTACGGCACCAGCAAGTTCAAGTGGCTGATCGTCGCTGTCTGCTACTACGACATGACCCTGGAAGACGCCGGCTTCGGCATGAACCCTTTCCTGCACGCCATCGGCGACTTTTTCACCCGCACCGAGCCGCTGGGCCTGCCTCACCTGTCGTTCGGCAACATCGGGATCATGGAGCCCTACTACCTGGGTAACCGCCTGGCCACTTTCCGCAAGCTGTCCTACCTTACAGGCAACCGCTTGTTCCTCGACAACTGGGAGGACACCATCCGCCGTACCGCGCAGATCGGCTACAGCGACCACCGCAAGCACTGGCGGGCCTGGGTCGAGTATGCCCTGCCCTCTTTTTACCCAGAGCCGGCCCTGCCCCCGGAAGAGCCGCCCGGCAGCCGGCTTTTCCCGGATGGAGGCTGGGTGGCCGCCGCCACCCGCTACCCAGGCAGGCTCGACAACTACCCCGGCTCCCTGGGTATCATCTTCCATGCACGGCCGCGCGGCGCTTTCAACCATGCCTTTTTCGGCGACAACAGCTTCCAGATCTACGCCTACGGGCAGAATATCACCCACAGCGGAGGCAGCACCCAGAACGGCGACCGCCACGCCCACCATTCGATGAGCCAGAACATCGTGCTGGTGGACGGGCTGGGGCAGTCGCAGCTTTCGCACGTGCGCATGTCCAACTTCGTCAAGAAGCTGCACAACCCTTGGAACGCCCGTATCTCCCGCTACGGGGAGCAGGCCGGCACGGTCTATTTCAAGGGCGAGGCGGCCAACGCCTATGTCAGGTTCCCCCACCGCAATGTCGAGTTCTGGGGCGAGCTGGCGGACGGCAAGGTGTTTCCCTACCGCGACCGGGACCTGAGCTACCTCGAGCGGGCGGACCGCCACGTGCTTTTCGTGGACGGCCGCTATTTCGTGATGCTCGACGACCTGGAGGTCTCGCGGCAACTGCGGCCCCAGGGCAGCAGTTTCAGTTGGCTCTACCACGTGCTGCAGGATGTGCCCCTGGCATGGGACGAAGAAAACCGGTCTTTCAGCTATACGGTCGGCGGGGTGACCACAGTGGTCAGCCAGGCGGCCCGTGCCGTGCCGATCGAGTTCGAGGACCGCATCGGCCCGGACGGCCTGGTCAACCCTGCTACCGGCGAGGACTACCGGGAATTCGCCAGGAAGATCACTCTCTACGACAATACGCACACCGGCCCCTACCCGGAAACGGTAACTCACAACATCTGGATCACCAACCGGGAGCCGGTGCACAGGATGCGTTTCCTGACCGTGATCTATCCTTTCAGGCAAGGCGAGGACATGCCGCAGATCGAGCGGGTGGACGACCTGACAGTGAGGGTGAGCTGCGGCGCAAAGAGCGAGACCGTAACTTTCGACCCGCAGGCCCACCCTGCCGCCGAGGTGCAGGTGGAGCAATGAGGGTGTCGCTTTCAGGCGGCATCCCGGCCCAAAGGATTATTGACGGGTTGTTGAAGCAGGTAGAGACAATGATGCCTGCCCCCGGCCGGCAATCTCTTTCAGCCGGGCCTCATGAACAGCAGCAGGGCCACGGCATCCGAGACATTAAGCCTGCCGTCGCCATTGAAGTCGAAGTAGGTATCTTCCGGGTAGTCGCGCATGCCCAGCAGCAGGGCAATAACATCGTTGACCGCCAGGCGCCCATCCCCGGAGTAATCTCCAGTAACAGCCGGCCCGCCGGCCGGGACCTGGAAATCCACCCGGTGAGTGGTCCACTCTTCCAGGTAGACCGAGCTGTCCGCCACAACCCGGCCATAAGGGTTGTACACTCTCAGCAGGGTCTCATCCGGGTCCAGCTCTTTCAGCACGAAAGCGCCCTGCGCCCCGCAGGCGGCTGTCTGGGTTGTGCCATCCCACAAGGAGGCCTCCACGGAATGGCCCGGGGCTGCGGTACCCACCACTCCGGAGCGGCTCTGGTCGCCTGCCGGGTCGAGGAAGTAAATCAGCCCGGGCACACGGCTCCCCGCATATTTCCTCTCCTCGTCCCGGCGAGCCAGGTGGAGGCTGAAGAGACTGTCCCGGTCGCCGCTGTCTTCGTACTCCCCATAGACTTCCAGGGTGCCGCAGCCTGCCGGCAGCTCGACATCCACTGTCTGGTTGGGCACCCGGAAGCCTCCCTCCGAGTCGATTTGCTCCCGGGTGCGCTCCAGCACCGTGGCCCCGTTCAGCAAGACTTTCAGCGGGACCCGGGAGCCGACCCAGAGCTCGGCAGCCGCTTCCCGCGCAGACCGGTAATAGGTAAAGCCATACCAGGACCCTTCCCCGGAGCCGTCATCCCCGGGCCCCAGGGGCTCATCCGGGCTGCGCTCAGCCGCAACCCAGCCCTCCATACCGGGGAAAGGCAGGTGGACTTCCTCTTGCCCATCCCCCTGCGGCCCGGACGAAAAACCATACAGCAGCCTGCGCACGCCCTGCCCCTGGTAGGGGAATTCCGGGGCGGCCAGGTTTTCATCGGAGAAAAGCCGTCTCGGCCTGGCCAGCGGTACCCGGCCCTCCTCCAGGCCCACCTCGCCGAGGACCTCGATCCGCTCCCGGTCGGCCACTCCCAGGGACAGCTCGCCGGCCAGGTCGAGGTATTCCATGTCCAGGGGATCGAAACCGGCGAGCATGGCGGCCACCGCATCCACCGCCACCGGGTCTTCACCGGCGATCACCCCGCCGACCGCTTTCACCGACTCGTCCGGCGTGCCCGCGCCCTCG
>JAFGTO010000140.1 GCA_016934095.1 Candidatus Glassiibacteriota bacterium | reverse complement strand
CAATAATCCGAAGTTGTGGCTTCAAACGAAAATCAAAAGACCGTCTCCTGAAACAGGTGGCGGTCTTTTTTTTGGATTTTATTGTTCGGGAGCTGAGAGATAAACAGTAAGGGCGGCCTGCGGGAGTGCCTGTCCTCTGAGGTCATTTCTATCAGGGCCCCGCGCCTAGCGGCAGCAGCTCGCGGTAGATCGCATCCAGGGTCTCGACCTGTTGCGACCACAGTCCGCCGCACCCGGCCACTATCTCCGGGCCCCTGGCGCGGGCTTTCCCGCGCAGGTCCCGGTCCCGGCCGGCCCGGACCAGGGCCTCCGCCAGGGCGGCGGTGTCCGCCGGCGGGAATAGCAGCCCGTTCTCGCCGTGGTCGACCCAGGCGCGGTTCGAGGGGATGTCGGCGACTACCGGCAGAGCCCCGCAGGCCATGGCCTCGAGCAGGGAGACACTCGTGCCCTCGACGGGGCTGGTGGAGACATAGGCCCCGGCTGCGGTAAGCAGCCCGGCCAGCTTCCCCGGCTCGACCCGCCCGATAAAGGCGACCCGGTTTTCATCCAGGCCCAGGCGGCGGGCAAGTTCTTTCAGTGCCCCGGTCTCAGTCCCCTCGCCCAGGATCACCAGGCGCAGCTCCGGCAGTCTCCTGACAGCCAGGGACGCCGCTTCCAGCAGGTCGGCCAGGCGATAATGGGGCAGGTGGGCGCGGGTGCTGATAACGGTGAAACCCTGGTCGAAAAGAGGCTCGGCCCTGGCATGTATATTGAAGATACTTTCATCGGCGCCCATCGGGCAGGTTACCACCGAGCTTTCCGGTACCCCGGCCTGCCCGGTCAGGTATTCTGTGATCTGGCCCGAGACGCTTACCACCCGCTCCGCGGCGTTGACCACCCGGTTGAAGGCAAAGCCGGTCAGGCCGCCCCGGGTGCAGGCCAGGCGGTAGTCGGAGCCGTGGACCGTAACCACCAGGGGTCTGCCGCTCAGGCGGGCGGCGGCCAGGGCGATAAGCCCTGCGGGCACTGCCCAGTGGGCGTGAACCAGCAGGCAGCCCCTGCGGCGGATGGTGCGCACTGCAGCCAGGGTGCCGGCCGCCAGCAGCACGCTGAAACGAAAAACCGGCAGGCTCCGGTACTCGATCAGCAGCTTCTGGGCCGAGGGGAAACGGAAACGGCGGACACTGTGGCCGGAAAATTGCTCGAACGGCAGGCTGTCTTTAAATATACGCGGTACTACCAGGTGGCTGAAATAACCTTTGGCGGCCATGTCCTCGGCGGAGCGCCGCACGAAAATGCCGTGGCTCGACCCCTCGAAATCGGGGTAAGCATTACTGACCACGCAGACCGGAGTGACCATTGCGCAGTTTTTCCCGGGAGACCTCGGCTTTGAGCAGCAGGATCTCTTTCTGAGTGCGGAAGAGCTCTTTTTTCAGCAAGGTGATCTGGGTGCTGATGAAAGCGAAGCTGGCCATCTGGATACCGGCCAGCAGCAGCAGGACGCTCAGCCAGATCATCGGCCGGGTCGGGTTAAGAGCGGCGTTAAGGTAAAGGTGGAACAGGTAGGCTCCCATGGCCAGTGCGCAGGCTGTGAGGACCAGGCCGACCACCCCGAAGAGCAGGAGCGGTCTTTCGTAAAAGCTGAACATCAGGTGGCTGACCGTGGTCAGGCGCAGTCTGAGCTTGCTGGAGCCGCTCTTGCGGCTGGTAAGCACTGCGGGGATCTCCACCACCCTGAGGCCGACCGCTTCCGCCTTGGCCACGATTTCTAGGTGGATCTCCTTGTCGTTGCTCATCAGCTCGATACAGTCGAAAACCTCGCGCCGGTAGCCGCGCAGGATGCCGGTGAGGGTAAAATACCTGCGGCCCATGGCCTGCCTGAGGATAATATTGGCGCAGCGGCTGATAACCAGCCGGAGCGGATTTACCCCGCTGGTCCTGCCTCCGGGCATGTAGGGGCTGGCCATGACCACATCGGGAGCATCGGCGGCCTCGAGCCGGGAGACTATCTCCGGGATATGATGCGGGTGGTAGCTCAGGTCGGCGTCGATGGAAACCAGAAACTTGCCCCGCGCAGCTTTGAACCCTTCCCGGAGCGCCCGGCCGCGGCCCTGGTTGTGCGGATAACCCGCGACCTTGAGCTCCGGCACCTCGCTGGCGAGTTTTTCGAGCTCGGCCCTGGTGGAATCCGTGGAGCCGTCATCCACGCAGACCACCTCGAAACCGCTCCCGGAAGCGTGCATTTCCCGGCGGACGGCGGCCACGGTCCGGCGGACGTTCGTTCCCTCGTTGTACATCGGAATGATGACACTGACCAGGGGAATGTCTCCGGATGAAGCAGCAGGCTGGTTCATCGCCATCTCCCTCCGGGAAAGAATTTGGTAGCAGTACACTTAAGAGGAGGTATAGTTTCGGTAACTTCTGACTGGACAATATTTGTCCGTTTGTATGCTTTTATGCTCGAACCAGTATAAAAGGCCGTTAATTGCTTGTCAAGGTTTCCAACGGTTGAGTTATTTATAACTTGCTTAATCCGGGCAAGTATGATATAATTATCTTGGTATATTGTGTTTATGACCTTCCGGTTACTAGATCAACCGTTTGGAGACTTGTACGCTCTGATGCCGGTTGCGGTGTTCCGGATTGAAGACTCCCTGCAGCAGGCTGCGGGGAATCCTCGATTGTCCGGGTGTCTTTAATTATTTATACTCGCCCGCCGGTCAATTCATGGCTGAGGCGAACCAACATCCGGCGGCAGCGTAAGACGGCATCCGAATTTAAATGTTAACCAAGGGAACCGAAGATGGCAATCCAGTCGACACAACCTCTGGGAGAGCTGCTGGTCGAGCGGGGCCTGCTGACCAAGGATCAACTGTCGGTGGCCCTCAAGGAACAGGGGCGCACCGGTAAAAGAATGGGCGAGGTGCTGGTCAGCCTGGGTTTTTGCGGCGAGGATGATATCTCGAGAGTCGTTGCGAGCCAGGCCGGGGTAAAGATGATGGACCTGAGCCAGGCCAAGCCGGACCCGGCCGCCCTGGAGCTGATCGATGAAGAATTCGCCAAGCACAACAAGCTGGTGCCGGTCAGACTCAGCGGGGACAACCTGGTTGTGGCCATGGACACTACTCTGGATGTGATGCTTATCGACAAGCTGCAGGGCAAGACCGGCAAGTTTATCGAGATCGTCCAGGCTACCGAGACCGATATCCTCCAGGCGATAGACCGCTTCTACGGCGGGGAGACTTCGGAGGATGACGCGATCGAGCAGTTGTCCCTGGAGGCCGAGCAGGTCGAGAGGGGCGGTGAACAGGTCGGCGAGGAAGAATCGCCGGTGGTCAAGCTGGTGGACCAGCTGCTGCTCAAGGGAGCGAAACTTGGGGCGACCGACATCCATATCGAGCCTGATGAAAACACTGTCCGCACCCGTTTCCGGGTGGATGGCATCCTGCAGCAGGGGCCCTCGCTGCCCAAGACTCTGCAGTCGGGCCTGATCGCCCGGCTGAAAGTTATGGGCAACCTTAACATCGCAGAGAGCCGCATGCCCCAGGACGGCCGTTTCCGCTTCTACATGGGCAAACGGAAGATCGATCTGCGCCTGTCGACCCTGCCCACCGTTTTCGGCGAGAACGTGGTCATGCGCCTGCTGGATAAGAGCAAGGTGATCCTGGGCATGGACAGGCTGGGATTTACCCCGAAAAATTCGGAGTTGTTCAAAGACTTGATCTCGCGGCCCAACGGGATTATCCTGGTGACCGGGCCTACCGGCAGCGGAAAGACCACCACCCTCTATGCGGCCCTCAGCTACATCAACAGCTCGGACCGCAAGATTGTCACCCTGGAAGACCCGGTCGAGTACGAGATCCCGATGATCCGCCAGGCCCAGATCAATGTCAGGGCCGGCTTTACTTATGCAGCCGGGATGCGCTCCATTCTGCGCCAGGACCCGGACATTATCCTGGTCGGCGAAATCCGCGATGCCGAGACCGCCGAGATCGCAGTCCAGGCGGCCCTGACCGGCCACCTGGTTTTCAGCACCCTGCACACCAATGATTCGGCCGGGGCCTTTCCCCGCCTGATCGATATGGGTATCGAGTCGTTCCTGGTTTCCAGCTCGGTGATCTGTGTGGTCGCCCAGCGGCTGATCCGTAAAATATGTCCCAAATGCAAGACCGAGTACCAGCCCACGGATGAAGACCTGCACAAGCTGGGTCTCAACGATAAGGGCCGCAAATATAAATTTTACACCGGGAAAGGCTGCGATTTCTGCAGCGGTACCGGCTATCAGGGCAGGTGCGCGATCTACGAGATCCTCAAGGTGAACCAGAAAATCGAGAAATTGATACTCGAGCGTGCGGACGGGCCGGAGATCAGGCAGGCGGCCGCTGACGGCGGGATGATGACCCTGCTGCACGACGCCCTGATAAAGGCTGTCAACGGACAGACCAGTATCCAGGAAGTCCTGCGGGTCACCTATGCCGGTAACTGAAAGGTCGGCGGCCGGGGCCCGGATGAGCCGGGCATGCCAATCATCGCCGGGAGACACGGTCTATGGCGTTTTACCAGTACAAGGCAAGCGATGAGCAAGGCAAAACTGTCAAGGGAGTAATGGAAGCCGAGGATGAGGGCGCTCTCGAGGATCTGCTCGAGAGCCGCCGCCTCTACCTGATATCCTCGAACGTCTCCGGCAAGAAAGGATCCGCTCCGGGCGCCCGGGCCGGCACTACCGGCGGCAAGCGGGTAGTCCGAGCCAAAGTCAAGCGCGCAGATCTGATCTCTTTCACCGTGCACCTTTCCACGGTCATCGGGGCCGGTGTCCCGATTCTTCAGGGCCTCGATGACATGGTCGAGGAAACCGAGAACCCCCGGTTTGCACAGGTGATCCGCGGCATAAGGCAGAGTATCCAGGACGGCAGCAGCATTTCGGATTCCTTTGCCCAGTACCCGGAAGTGTTCAGCGAGCTCTACGTCGCCATCCTCAGGAGCGGAGAAACCACCGGGCGGATGGACGAGGTGCTGAAAGAAATCGTCTCTTTCCTGGAATGGCAGGATGAGCTGGTAGGTACTATCAAGCAGGCTACCACTTATCCGGTCATCGTGCTTATCGCGGTGATGGGCCTGATCGCTATCATGTTTACCTTCGTCCTGCCCCGCTTCCTGGGAATATTCGACACTTTCGATATAGAACTGCCCCTGCCCACCAGGATAGTGATCGCCATCAGCGACTTCTTCCAGAACTTCTGGTGGCTGATGATTGTCGGGATAATAGCCGCTGTTGTCGGCTTGCGCGCTGCCAACAAGACCCCCGGGGGCCGGCTGGTTCTGGACAAGATCAAGCTTAACATACCGGTTTTCGGCGAGCTGGTGCGCAAGGTCGCGCTCAGCCGCTTTGCCCATTACCTGGCGACCCTGTTCGGCGCCGGTGTGAACATCCTCAACGCCCTGGAAGTGGTGGAGAGGGTTGTCGGCAACGCCGTGCTCGCCGAGGTGGTACGTAAGGCGCGTCTCCAGGTAGGGACGGGCCATACGATCTCGGGAGCCCTCAAGGAAAGCAAGGAGTTCCCTTCGATGGTGGTGCGCATGGTCACCATCGGGGAGACGACCGGTAACCTGGAGGAAACCCTGGGGAAAGTCTCCGAATATTACGACCGCGAGGTCCCGATTACGGTCAAGCGGCTTTTCACCGCTCTCGAAGGCGCCATAATAATTTTCCTGGGTGCGATAATCCTCTTTGTAGTACTCTCGATTCTTCTCCCGATGCTTTCACTGCAACAGGTAGGGCATTAAGCGCGACTGCCGGTATACAGCCGGGACAGGCTGCAGAGGAGAAACCATGAAAAAGCAAAAAGGCTTCAGTCTGATCGAAATAATCGTGGCTATCGCCATTATGGCCGTCCTAGCCGGCGCTCTGGTGCCCGTGATGTTCAACCAGCTCGACCAAGCCCGCTTCACCAGGGTTATGGATGACCTGCAGGCGATTTACGAAGCTTCCATGGGAAAGCCTGCAGAGAATTACTTCGGTTTTGTCGGCGACGTGGGCCGCCTGCCGGCCACCACCACCGAGCTGACAGACAGCACGGGGATGGGCAGTACCTGGAGAGGGCCTTACATCTCGCTGGGCGGATCGATGTCTCTGCGGGATGTTTATGGCTCGGACTACGTGATAGACCAGTCCCCGATCCAGGTCCGCAGTTTCGGCCCGAACAAAACCGATGACTCGGGTCTGGTGGACGACATGATGTACCCGCAAAATGCCCTGAGTACTTACAAGGGACTGCTGGAAGTCCAGGTCTATATCAACGGGCGCCTGATAACCGACGCTGCCGCAGAGCAGGTGGCCGCTGACCTTGCCTAT
>JAFGTO010000139.1 GCA_016934095.1 Candidatus Glassiibacteriota bacterium | reverse complement strand
ATGCTGGCAGGCGATTTCGGGTCCGAGCTCCACCTGCTGCACGTGGTCAGTCTGTTCAACGAGGGTCAGGTCAGGCCGGAAGAAGTGTTCGACGAAATGGAAAAGCACGCGGAAAAATACGCCGAGCAGCTCGACCGGGAAGCCCACCGGCGTATCGACCGTAAGATAGAGGACCACCGCAGCCATAACCTGGAGATGTTCAAGCACGTCGAGAGGGGGTTTTCCCCCCACGAGGAGATTGTCCGGGTGGCCGCAGAATTGGATGTGAACCTCCTGGTGATGGGCACTTATGGCCGGGGAGGGGTTGCGCATTTCCTCTTCGGCAGCACTGCCGAGCAGGTGGTCCGCATGGCTAGCTGCCCTGTGCTTACGGTGCGGCACCACGCCCCCCGGAGCAGCGATATCCGGCAGATCAAGAACATCCTGTTCCCCACGGATTTTTCGGAGTACTCGAAGAAGGCTCTCCCTTATGCCTTGTCCTTAGCTTCCCGCTACGGGGCCACCCTGCACGTGCTGCATGTTTTCGAGCAGAGGGTCCATCCGGCATTCTACATCGTGGACAAATCTACCCCCTTCGACCTGGACGACGATCTGCGCGACCGGGCCCTCGATGCTTTGGACGAGTTTGTCTATTCCGACCTGCGGGGCAAGATCTCGTTCAACTGCGAGGTGGCCAGCGGGACGCCCTTTGTCGAGATCATCAATTTCGCCCGCGCCAGGGAGATCGACCTGATCGTGACCGCCACCCACGGCCTGACCGGGCTGCAGCACATGATCATCGGCTCCACTACCGAGCGCGTGTTGCGCAAGGCCCCCTGTCCGGTGCTCAGTGTCAAGGACCCGGAACACAAGTTCGTGCACCCCTGATTACACTCAGAGACTTTGCCCGGGGGACTGTCGTATCCGCCGACTTAGCAGCGTGTTGAAGAATAAAAATTTCCAGGGAATATGGCTGTCAAGGGCCGTTTCATGTCTTGGTACAATGCGTATGGCAAGAAAGTATTTATCGCCTGGCATAATTGATATTCTACAGTTACACAGGAAACGGCTTGCCTTGCCCTTGACAGCCCATGAAGCAATAGATTTCACCACAGGGCGTTGAGGTATTTTTTCAACGGCCCTTTAAGTCAGCGGTTTTAAAGCGGTAACCGTAAATTACCGCCGCTTGAAAGCGGCGGCTTTCAGCAGCGGCCCGGGACGGGTTCATCCGTTCGGGTATAAGACTGACCTACCTGCCGGCTTCAGCCGGTAGTAATATACTGATCTTGTTCCGGTCAACTTCAGATGGGAGTGAACACCTTGAAGATAAACAAGAAAGAAGCCCTGGAATACCACAGCCGGGGAAGGGTCGGCAAGATCCAGGTGGTCCCGAGCAAACCCTGCTCCAGCCAGCGGGACCTCTCGCTGGCCTATACGCCGGGCGTGGCCGTGCCCTGCCGGGAAATCGAGCGCAACCCGGATGATTCCTTCCTTTACACCAGCCGTGCAAACCTGGTGGCGGTGGTCACCAATGGTACGGCCGTGCTGGGCCTGGGATCGATCGGGGCCACGGCAGCCAAGCCTGTGATGGAGGGCAAAGGAGTGCTGTTCAAGCGTTTTGCCGACATCGACGTTTTTGACCTGGAAGTCGATACCAGGGACCCCGATGAGCTGGTCCGCACAGTCAAGCTGCTCGAACCGACTTTCGGCGGGATCAACCTGGAGGATATCAAAGCCCCTGAGTGTTTCTATGTCGAGGAGAAACTCAGCCAGCTCTGCGGCATCCCGGTGTTCCACGACGACCAGCACGGCACCGCGATCATCACCGGCGCGGCGATGATCAACGCGCTCAGCCTGGTCGGGAAAAAACTGTCCGAGGTGCGTATCGTGGTCTGCGGGGCCGGGGCCGCAGGTATAGCCTGCGCGGAGCTGTTGCTGAAAATGGGCGCCAGGAGAAAGCTTATCATGATCTGCGACAGCCGCGGGGTAATCTACCGGGGAAGAGAATCGGGGATGAACCCTTACAAAGAGCGTTTCGCCCTGAAAACGGACTGTCGCACGCTGGAGGACGCCCTGGCCGGGGCGGATGTGTTCATCGGGGTATCGGACAAGGATCTGCTCACCGACAGGATGGTTCTGTCCATGGCCGAGCGCCCGGTAATTTTCGCCATGGCCAACCCCGACCCGGAGATCGCCTACGACCGGGCCAAGCGCCTGCGCCCGGACTCGATCGTGGCCACCGGCCGCTCGGATTATCCTAACCAGGTGAACAACGTGCTCGGTTTTCCTTTCATTTTCCGCGGCGCTCTGGATGTGCGCGCCCGCTCGATCAACGATTCCATGAAGCTGGCCGCGGTGGAGGCGCTGGCCGGGCTGGCGCGCGAGGACGTGCCGGACCAGGTGCGCCGGGCCTACGGGGTGGAGCAGATGCAGTTCGGGCCTGAATACATAATCCCCAAGCCTTTCGACCCGAGGGTCCTGCTGAAAGTGGCCCCGGCAGTGGCCCGCGCGGCCATGGAAAGCGGCGTGGCGCGCATTAAGCTGGACATGGAAGAATATGTCGAGCACCT
>JAFGTO010000138.1 GCA_016934095.1 Candidatus Glassiibacteriota bacterium | reverse complement strand
GTAACGGACTTCGGCATAGCAAAAACGACCTCGCGCACCTGGTCCACCCAGGCGGGATATGTAATCGGCTCGCCTTCCTACATGAGCCCCGAGCAGTGTCTGAACCGGGATGTCGATGGCAGGAGCGACCTGTATTCCCTGGGAGTGGTCCTCTACCAGATGGCCACTGGCAACCTGCCGTTCAAAGGCAAGGACGTGGCTACGGTCATCTACCAGCATGTCCACGAGGAGCCGCTCGCTCCCGATATTTACGAACCCGGGCTCCCCGCCTGGCTGAAAGATATCATCCTCAGGTGCCTCGACAAGGACCCCGACAGCCGTTTCAGGAACGCCAGGGAATTTTGCCAGGCCTTGGCTAACAAGTCGCCTGCCGCTTACCCGGGAAGCAAGCCGCAGGTTTCTGCAGCCGCCGACCTGCCTATAGATCACAAGCGGTTAAAGTGGCTCAAGCCCAACCTGCCGGCAGTCGCCCTCCTCGCTGCCGGCGGCGCTGCAGCAGCAGTCGATCTCAGGATTGCCGCCGTGCTGTTCAGCATAGGCGGCGGGCTGGCCTGCTACAGATGTTTTGCGGCCGTGGCCAAAAAGAAAAAGGAAAAAAAGATTTTAACGGCCCAGGATGACCAGGCTTTTAAAAAAGCCGAAAGGATCAATTCCGTACACGCTTACAGGAGTTATCTGAAGTCCTATCCCAACGGCCTTCATGCAGGAACGGCCATCGACGAGCTGTCTTTCAAAGAGGCTAAGATCACCAACACCAGCCAGGCCTACCGGAACTACTTGAAGACGTTCCCGGAGGGACTCCATGTCGATAAAGTCTGTGCCAGGCTGGACAAGCTGGACAATAAGGCCTTCGACCAGGCATCCGAGACCGGCACGGAAGACTCGTACCTGGACTATCTTGCCAAGTGGCCGGAAGGCAGGCACGGAAAGGAAGCCAAGGAAAAACTGGAAAAAATAGTGAAGGCAAAGGCGGAACAGGAAGCCAGCAAGCAAGAAGAGGAAAAACAATTCAGGCAAGCTCTCCTGGAAAACAAGGTCTCCTCCTATAAAAAATATCTCGCCGACTTTCCCGAGGGCCTCCATGCCGAGGAGGCCCGGGACAACCTGCACGAATTGCTTTATAAAAAGTCCCTTTCTTCCAGCACCAGGAAATGGTGCGAGGACTTCCTGAAGACTTTCCCGGAAAGTGAATACCGGCCAGAGGTCCGGTCCAGGCTGACCATCATTGTCAAGCGCGAGGAAAAAGAAAAGCTGCTGGGCTCGCTGGGCATCGAGATGGTGTCCATCCCGGGCGGCACTTTTATCATGGGCTCGGAGGATGGCGCGGATGACGCCAAGCCTCTTCACCGGGTTCGCCTGTCGGGATTCAAGCTGTCTTCCACGGTAATAACCCAGTCCCAGTACTGGGAGGTCCTGGAAGAGGACCCCTCCTGTTTCAAGGGAGACAAGCTGCCGGTCGAGAATGTGAGCTACCACGACGCCATGAATTTCTGTAACCGGCTGAGTGAAAAGACAGGGCAGAACCTGCGCCTGCCTACCGAAGCCGAGTGGGAATACGCGTGCCGCGCAGGCACCAGCACGAGGTTCAGCTCCGGCGGCGACCTGGCCAATGTCGGCTGGTTCCGTGCCAACAGCCGGCAAAAGACCCAGCCGGTGGGGTTGAAAGCCCCGAACGAATGGGAGCTCTACGACATGCACGGCAATGTCTGGGAATGGTGCAGCGACTGGTACGATCCCGGGTATTACAGGTACAGTCCCAATAACGATCCCAGGGGGCCTGACTCCGGGTCCTCCCGGGTCCTGCGCGGCGGAAGCTGGAAAGACCTGGCTATCTCCTGTTGTTCAGGCGCCCGTCTCAGCACCGCGCCCGCTACCCGGACCGACAATATCGGTTTCCGTATCGTCCGGGTCTAGCCCCCGGCCGATACCGCTTTCCCGTTAAATCCCGGGCATCCCGGGAAAACGGCCGGCCGTGCCTGGAAGCGGGCCAACTTCAACCACCTGATGAAAGGACCTGATGCCATGCGAGTGTCAAAGACCGTGCTTACGGCTTTTTCCGCTGCAATGTGTCTTGCGGCCTGCACCCTAGCCGCGGCCGGGGTGCCGCCGGGGACACTGTACAATGTCAGGGACTACGGGGCCGCGGGAGACGGCGAAGCCAGGGACACCCCGGCCATCCAGCAGGCGGTCGACGCGGCCAGCTCCGCCGGCGGCGGGACAGTGTATTTCCCGCCAGGAAAGTACCTCTCAGGCACTATCTTCCTCAAGAGCCTGGCCACCCTGCACCTGGAAACCGGCGCCACCCTGCTGGGGAGCACGGACATCTCGGACTTCCCGCAGACCCGTCCCAAGTTCCGCTCCTACACCGACAAATATGTCAGCCAGAGCCTGATCTACGCCGAGGGCCAGCACGACATCGCCATTACCGGCAGCGGCACCATAGACGGGCAGGGGCAGGCTTTCCAGTGGAAGGAGTACGGCAACCGCCCGGACGTGATCCGCATGGTGAGCTGCACTCACGTGCACCTCGAGGGCATCCGCCTGCAGAACTCGCCCATGTGGATGCAGCACTACCTGGACTGCGAGTTCATCACCGTGCGCGGCATCCATGTCTTCAACCACAGCACCTACAACAACGACATGATCGACATCGACTGCTGCCGCAACGTGCGCATCTCGGACTGCTACGGCAACTCGGACGACGACGCCCTGACCCTGAAAAGCACCGCCGACCGGCCCACCGAAAATGTCGTGGTAACCAACTGCGTGCTGGGCAGCGGCTGCAACGCGATCAAGATGGGGACCGAGTCCAACGGGGGTTTCAAGAACATCTCGATCACCAACTGCGTGATAGACTCCTGGTACGGCAAGAAAGGCTTTTACGCCCTGCCCAGGGGGATCGGGGGCATCGTGCTCGAGATCGTGGACGGCGGCACTATGGAGAATATCACCATCTCCAACATCGACATCCGCAACGTGCACGTGCCGCTGTTCCTGCGCCTGGGCAACCGCGCCCGGCCTTTCAAGCAGGACATGGAAAAGCCGGGCATGGGCAGCTACCGCAACGTGGTGATCAGCAACATCATCGCCACCGGCCTGGACAAGGCTGGCTGCTCGATCACCGGCCTGCCCGGCCACCCAATCAGGGGAGTTACCCTGTCCAACCTGCGGCTCACCTTCCCGGGCGGCGGCACGGCAGAGGATTACCGGCGCGCCGTGCCAGAGCTGGAGGACCAGTACCCGGAAGCGGTCATGTTCGGCACCCTGCCCGCCTGGGCCCTTTACTGCCGCCATGTCGAGGGGCTGCGCCTGGAAAACCTGGACCTGGTGCTGGAGGGCGCGGACAGCCGCCCGGCACTGGTGTTCGATGACGTGCGCGGACTGGACCTGGATGGGCTCACCGAGAAGAGGCAGGACTCCCCGTCCGCCCCGCTGATGGTGCTGCGGGACGTGGCCGGGGCAGGTTTCCGGGCCTGCCGGCCCGTGGACAGCACCCCGGTGTTCCTGCTGCTGGAGGGCGCGGTGCAGCGGATCATGGCCTCAGGCAACGACTTGTCCGGCGTGACAAAACCTTTCGAGCTGGGCCCGGGCGTGCCTGTCGGAGCGCTCTTCCAAGGCGGCAACCTTATCAAAGAGTAACTCCTAGGGGTCCGGGGCCCTGCCGTTCCATTGTCCGGGTATGCAGGGGGTATTGATTTGCCATCTTTTGCGACGGCTGGTTCTGCCGCGTGAAATCAAACATCGGTCGCTGCTCACTCTTCTGACGCAACTGATTAAAATCGGTGCGAAGGCCATCAGGCACGGCAGGTACGTTACATTTCAGACAGGGCAGGGCTCGGTAGCGAACGCGTGGCGAGAGGAGTGTCGGGAAGTGGAGGTCAGCAGTAAGATATTTGCTGAAATCCTGCTGAGGATTGAGGGGTTGCGATGTTGCCCTGCATGAAACGCTATCTCGCAGCCTGGACTGCAGGAGAAGTTTCTCTTTTTCCTGCTCAGACCCGGAAAACTATTGATATTACTGAAGAAAATGGCGAAATTGTCTTTTAAGACGCAAACGAATCTAATGTTTCAAGCTTGAAGAGGGTGAAGGGCGACTCCAAAATCGAAAGACGGCCTCAATCAACATTAAATACACGGATATTGTCATCTACCGCACCGCCGACGATAAATTCGCAGAAGTCCGGGTCGAGTACGACGCTCTGGGATAATAGCCAGTAAAAACGTTTCAAACTGTTTGATGAAGGCTATCTACTCTCTGGGACAGAACTTTTCACGGCGAGAAGATAATAAAAAAAAGGAGCAAGCAATGGGAGACAAAGGCGGTAAGAAAAATAAGGACAAGAACAGGAAACAGGCAACAAAGCAACAGGAACAAAAGTTGAAAAAGACTAAGGACAGGCAACCGAAAAGGACCCCTTAACAGGAAGTGTGATTGAAGACTCCCCGTGAGCCAAGCTGCGGGGAATGCGCTCGCTGTTCAATTCTAAGGCGTGGCTACCACAGTTCGTGAGTTGAATACGCTCACGAGTTTTTGCCGTAATCTATCGCTTCAAGCTGGGAAGGACGAAAGATTTTTCTCAGTACCAAATAAAAAGAAGGCTATCTTTACCAGTATCAGATTTGATCTGCGGAATGTTGGCTGAAGGCAGTATAACTTGCAAAGAGAGGTATCAATTGGCTTTGAAAGGATTGGGCAACAAACGCTCAGGGGGTGGCAAGAGAGGGATCGACGCCAGGATAGCACAGTACAGCGATGCCCAGCGCAAAAAGAGCAAGGAAATTGTCGAAACTATAAAACCGCCGCGGAAGAAGTAATTCCGGATCCACGGGCCTGTCAGAAATTCTGTGCAATTTTACCTGCCCTGAGAAACGATACCACTAATTATTAGAGAACTCAGGTGTTTGAGGTTGATACGGCGAATCTCCTCTCACAGGGAACCAGAAGAGTACTGTGCCATACCAAAGATCAATCTTTAGCCATAGATCGATCTAGTTAATTTTCAGTTTTTCCTCCTTGTTCGTTTTACCAATACATCATTCTTGAGAATAATTCGTTTTTCCCCCTGGGCGGATTTAAATTATCTTTAATCTCATATTATTGACCTGGAAAACCTACCGAACCTGTTCTGTTTGCAGCATTTTTTCGCTCTTTTTTTCAATGTCCTGAGCCTATGGTCTATCGCATTTTAAAAATTATCTTTTCTTTTTCTCTTTTATCGGCATTGCTTTTCTGCGGCTGCGCCCTGCTCGGCCTGAAGGCGGCCCCTGCAGGCTACGGCACCGGGGGCCTGAGCTACGAGGGTGTCGACTTCTCGGTGCTGAGGGATAAGACTATCGTGCTGGACCCGGGCCACGGGGGCCGCTACAGCGGGGCTGTCGGCCAAGCGGGCCTCACCGAGAAAGAAGTCAACCTGGCGGTGGCGCAGATATTGCGCGACCTGCTGGTCAGCTACGGGGCCAGGGTGATAATGACCAGGGACCAGGACACAGACCTCCTTCCCGGCGGCGCCGAGGCCCAGGTCAGGGCGGACCTGCAGGCCCGGGTGGAGTGCGCTGACTCGGCGGAAGACGCCGTGTTCTTTCTCTCGATCCATCACAACAGCCTGGGCGTGCCCGATAAAAGCTACAACGCCACCGAGACCTACTACAAGATGGGCGATACCGGCCCCTCGCTGGACCTCGCCCGCTACCTGCACCGTCAGCTTACCCGGGCTGTCGGCCTGCCGAAACAGGCCATCCGTCCCGGCAACTACTATGTCCTCAGGAACAACCGCCACCCGGCGGTCCTGGGTGAGGCCAGCTACCTCGGCCACCCGGGCACCGAGAAGAAGCTCGCCGGCCGCTCGGCGCGCCTGCTCGAGTCCTATGCCTACCTGCTGGGGATAGTCAATTACCT